>JAPLUI010000442.1 GCA_026397725.1 Verrucomicrobiota bacterium
CGGTCACCGTTTGGCTCGGCAGGGGCGTGAGCCCGAGGCCGCTGCTGCCGGCCCCGTTGCTGGTCAGGGAAAGGGTGGCGGTGCCGTTCTTCGAGCCCGCGCTGCTGGTGCCGATGCCGACGGCCAGCGAGCTGCTGTTGGTCGCGCCAGGAGCCAGAGCGGTGAAGGAACCGCCGTTGGTGGTCACCCCGCCGGTCGCGCCGCCGATGCTGGCATTCAGGGACTCGGAAAAGGTGTCGTTGGGTGCCTCATTCGAGAGCGTCAGCACCTGCGAGGGCGCGGTGGCCCCGACGTGGAAGTTGCCGAACGCCACCGGCTCCGGCGTGTGGTTGCTCGGGGCGGCATAGCGGTAGGCGCCGCCGGTGATCGACAGCGTTTGGTCCGCCACGTTGTCGAAGTTGTTGAGCAAGCGCACCGTCTGGCCGGTCAGGGGTCCGGCGTCGCTGACGGTGAAGGTCACCGCCAGGCTGCCGGAATTGCCGCCGGGCAGAACCGGGCCGAAATTTCCCGCCGTGACACCGGCCCCGCTGAGGCGCGGGTCGGTGAGATTGCCGCCGTTGACGCTCGTCTGAATGGCCCCGCGCAGCCGCGTGCCGCTGGCCCCGGTGTTGTTGATCTGATAGAAAAGCGTCGGGGTGTCACCGACGCGGACTTTGCCGAAGGCCAAGGTCGGGGTAGCGGTCGCCCCGCCGCTGACGCTGCCGCCGAGGGTCTGGCCGGTGCCGCCAACCGCATTGATGGGGCCGGTGCCACTGACGTAAGTCCGGGGGTTGTAGTCGTTGCCGGTGCCCAGGGTAACGCCAGTGTAGTCAACCCCCACATCGAAGGTCTTGGTGCCGAGGACCAGGTACCAGTTCAGGACGAGGAAATCGGCGGAGCTACCGGTCGCGGCCCCGGCGCTCAGGTCGAGGGTGGCATCAGCCGTCACCGTATCGCCGCCGCTACTCTGAATGCCGTTGGCAAAAACGAGGGGACCGCGCGCCCAAATGTGGCCGCTGTTGGTCGGCCGGACGGATACGGCGCTCGCGCTGTAATTATCGTCAGGCCACCAGCAGACCAACCTGCCGCCAGGGGCGATGGTCAGCGACCCGAAGAAGAGCCAGGCATCGGAAAAGTCAATGGTGCCGGCGTTCGAAAAGGCGTTGGTGGTAATGTAATCTCGGTTGTTGATGTCCAGTAGGCCGGCGCTGGTATTGGATGTCAGGAGATCTTCCACTCGAGTGTAGGAGGGCGTTACCAAGATCCTCGATTCCGTCCCGTTCAGATAGATAGACGCCGCGTTCGACGTGAAGCCGCTGGAGTTTATCCAGAGAGTGGAATAGGAGTAGGATCCCCACTTGCCGCCGATCAGGGTGGTGCCCTGGAGGTTCGTCAGAGTCGTCGCCTGTACGACCATCAACCCGACTGAGGCCGAGACCCAGCCCTCGTTGATGAACTCCGCGGGGTTGATCGTTAGCGTCTGACCCAAGCTGGATTCAATCACGCCTTGGTTGACCAGCGTCGAGGTACCCCCGATGAAATGCGCCTGCCCGATGGTCCCGGCCCCCCCCGCCACCAGGTTGGGGCCGAAGGTCAGGGTGTGGTCGCCGTCGATGGATAGGAAGCCATTGCCATCGGTGAAATTCAGCACCTTGCCGTCGAGGGTGCCGGTTTGCTCATAGCCGATCCCCGCCTGGTTGCCGTCGCCCGGACCAACGTGGGCATCGCCGGTGAACGTCGCGCCATTTTGGAGGCGGACCACGTGGCCCGCCCCCGGCTGGTTGAGCAGCAGGTCGCCAGTGAGCGTTGCGTTGTCCAAACGATTGCCGGTATTGTTAGAAAACAGCAGGTTGGCGCCGCCCGCTCGCGTGATGGTGCCGCCGGTGATTCGGCCGCCATCCAGCGTCCAGTCGCCGGTCGTCGCGGTGAGGGCGAAGGTGCTGGCGGCGTTGTTCAGCTCACCGATGAGGTTCACTGCGCAGGTGCCGCTGCGGTTGAAGCCGGCCAAGCCCAACCCGGCGGTGGTGCAGTTGCCATAGAGGTTGAGGGTGCTGTCTGCCAGCAAGATGGTGCCGGCGTTGCTGTAGTCGCCGTGGAAATTCAGGATCGACCCCGCC
>JAPLUI010000541.1 GCA_026397725.1 Verrucomicrobiota bacterium
ACACGCCTGATGAACCAAAGCAACGCCTCCGTATCCCAAGCTCATGGCTTCGCTGGCAGCCATGACGCGACGATTGCGTTCGTCCAAAAGATTCCAGATGGACATGAATTTCACTTTCAGATGGGCGAGACTTGTCACGCCCAAACGAATATCAGCAAAACTTAATCAATGCAACCTTTATTTATTTACGCTGCCTAACGGGTCACGACCACTGCCATCAAGCACGGCGCGTTTGGTCCAGCGGGGGAGATGGGTTTTGGTGGCGACCATGAAAACGAGAGGATGGCTTTAGAATTCCTGAATGTTCTCTTTCTACGGGTGGCGGAGGTGCGCTCCTGTGTTTGCGGATCGACTTCTTCCCTGAAGCAGCGGTGCATTGAAACGCACGGCACGCTTTGCGACTGAAGTGCAGAATCTGAGCTGCAAGGAGGGGCCGTTTCCCAAAATCGTGCTGGTCTGGCGGCCATCGCAGGCGTATGGTCTTCGCCGCATGGAACCCCTTACAACCAACGTGCTCAGGCTCCCAGCGAAAGGCCAGAAGACCCGGCGAAATTTCGGGCCGGTCGTGGCGCGAAAGCGTGGGGAGTCGAACTTCATGCGGGCTTTCGAGCGTGCTTACTTTGCCAGGCACAAAATCAAAGGGATGGCGGCGGGCGAGTTTTCGTTGGCCGGCTTCGGGGTGGCCGATTTGGTCTGGATCGGGTGGAGTCCCGATCCAACGGCCGAGGATTTCACGGCACTGACCTTGGAAAAACTGCTCAAGAGACGCCGGCTTCACGCGTTTGAGGGCAAGCTCAAGGATTGGCGGCGGGCACTCCAGCAGGCGTTCCGCTACCGTTACTTCGCTGACAAGGCGATAGTGGTGATGCCCACTGAGAACGCGGGACCCGCGATTTCCAATCTGGAGGCTTTTCAACATCTCTGTGTGGGTTTGTGGGCGTTTGATGTGCAGACCGGAATCATCCGCGAGCATTTTACTCCGACTCGTATCCGGGCATTCAGTGAGGAGGCCAGGCAGAAGGCGATCAAGGCATTGGCTTCAAAACTCAATCTCCGCCAACTCCGCAAATAGCCGAAGACCTCCTTGTAACGATTCGAGATGATCCCCATTGGAGCGGCCGGTAAGCCGCATGCCCGGTGACATGTCGGCGGTGTCTAGAAAGTTGATGCCGAGATCGAAGGCACGATGAATGGTGGCGGTGGATTCCCGGTCGTCACGCGCACCGTGAAATTCCGACATGCCCATGCAGCCCCGGCGTGGTCCTTTGTTCCTGTCGCTGATCCGACTTTCCACCGACCATTAATGATCTGCCCTGGGAGAACAGTTTCGATACCGGCGAAGGAGGGGAGATGTGGCATGAGGATTTTATGGTTGGTGATGTGCCTTGCAGCGAGTGATGGCCCGAGAATCAATCCACCCCCAGCGCTTTGAACACGGCGTCGGCGGGGTCGGCATAGAAGCTGGTTTGGAATTTGGCGAAGAGTTCGCCGGGGACGGTGGGGATGTCCACGACGCTGGCCATGGGGAGCAGGATGCGCTTGGCACCGGAGTTGAAGGCGACCTGGAGGGTTTCCGCCAGGCTCTCCACCGGAATGATGCTGCCGCCCAGACTCATACTGCCCAAGACGACTAACTGGGACTGGACGGGCTTTTGCAACAAGGCGGAACAAAGTGCGACGAATGCTGCCAGAGGGAGGGCGCTGGCCGGCCCGCTGTTGTGAAGCTCAACGACGTGCAGGTGGAAATCGTGTTCGCTGGGTTTGAGCGAGGCACTGACGCGACTGGCGTTTGCCTTGAAGAAATCGAAGCCGACTTTCAGGCCCTCCTTGGCCGTGGCACTGGAGCCAAGACCGGAGAGTTTGAGCCCGCCGTTGCCTGAGGTCACCTGGGTTTCCAGACGGTAGAGTCCGAGGAGGGACGTGCCGGTGGTGACCGTGTGGAGCACGCCGGGGTTCAGGTGACCATCCGGGATCAGTGAGCCGCCGCCCTGCTCTTTCACACTGATGAATTTCTCGTCGCCGGTTTCGAGATCGGAATAGCTGAAGTGGACATCATAGAACTCCATGCCGCCGATTTTCTTGAGCTGTTCCTTCACCCGCCGGCGGCATTCGAGCGCATAGTCGAGGCAGCGGGCCACGGCATCCTTGGTGTAGGTTTCGTTCGGATAGAGCAGTTTGAGCAGGCCGGAGACCGTACGTTTGACGGCAATGACATCGCGCTGATTGAGATCGCGGCCCAGACTGAAATACTTGTTGATCGCATCGGAGAAACTGCGCTTCCGGAGTTCGCGCATGACCTCGGCGAGGTAATCGACGATGAAGCCGTAGCGGTCGGTGAAGAATTCGGGGCGCATCTTCGGGATTTCCCAGCCGGGGATATAGCAGTGGAAGCGGTCGAAGAATGCCGTGTCGATCATCGCCTCCGGGAAGGGGGCTAGCAGGTGACTCGTCTTCACCAGCGTGTCCACCGGTTGGTTGATGTTGCCCACGAAAACCATGGACGCGTTGGCGTTGATGGAATCACGGCCACGGACGAATGAACCCGACGCCATGTAGTCCTTCATAATTTGCACGCCGTCCTTGTCGTCGAAGTTGATGCCGGCCACCTCATCGAAGGCGACGCAGTCCCAGAGTCCGACCAAACCCACCCGGCGGGAACTCATGTTGTAAAACAGGTTGGCCACCGAGGTTTTGCCGCCTGAAATGAGAATGCTGTTCGGGCTGATTTCTTTGTAGATATGACTTTTGCCGGTGCTGCGAGGTCCAAGTTCGCAGACGTTGAAGTTGTTCTCCACCAGCGGAATCATCCGGGCGAGCAGGTGCCATTTGACCCTGGGGGTGAAATTGGCGGGTTCCAACCCTGTCGAACGCAACAGTGCGTCGAGCCATTGGTCCTCGCTGAATGCCTCGCGCCCGGCGAAGTAGGAGGCGAGATCCACATTGGGCATCTGGATGGGTTTGAGTTCCTCGATGATGAACGGTGACCCTTTTTGGCCTTCCTCGTAAAAGTAGGACAGTGTGATGATGCACCAGATGCCGCCGGCAAGCAGCTTTTCATACTGCTTCACAAACTGCGTGGGCACCTCGACGCCCTTGGTGCCGAGGTTGGATAGCAGGGCCTCATACACGTCGCGCTTCTCGTTGAGCTTAACCGTCACTTTGTCGATGACCTTCATCCGGCCACGCTCGCGGATGAGCGACTTCACTTTTTCCGCCTCGTCCGGGCGCACGTAGTTTTCCGACAAGATGGTTTTCACCGTTTTCAGCCCTTCCGCGATGACCGTTTCGTCCTGCGATGCGCAGTAGGTGCCGAGGAGGTATTCAAGCACATAAACCGGCACGTTGGCACCCTCCTTCACGAGTTTGGTCAGGTCCTTGCGCACCACTTTGCCGGCAAACTGCTCGTTGAGCAAATCGTCGAGGTTCAAGATGTCCGTGGTCTGGGATGAATCAGAAGTCGTCATGGAATGCTTTGTCGATGGTTACAGAGTAGCGGCTTCTCTCGATGCTCGTTTCGTCGTCGATCAGTCTCAGGTGATAGGTTTTGCTGCTGTCAAAGGTTTTGGCTTGCAAGGTCAGCGGCACAAAGCGGATGCGATCGGTCATGCTGTCCGAGGTGCTCTTGAAGGTTTCCTTGGCAACGCCGGTCACCGGTTCCTCACCGTCATAGACGGCAATCTTGAGCGTGACGGCTTTCACCCGGTCGCTAACGGCTTCCGTCTGGATGAACTGGAAGCGATACAGGCTGGTGGTGATCTTGTGATTCTGGCCGGCGACGATGACGCCGACTTCGCGGGTTTGCGTCTTGGCCTTCGATTTGCCTTCGATCTCGTTCACGGTGATCAAGGGAACCATCACCTCCTGCAACATGGCGCCACCGTGAACAAAACGGGCACCCCCAACGAAGTGGAAGCGATTGGTGCCTTTCGGAATCCAGAATCCCATGCCGCCCTCGGCACCTGCGGTGTTGAGGGTTTCTCCCCGCCACACGGACGAATTATTTTTAAGATTCAGCCCGAGCAAATATCGCTTTTTCGCAATCACGGTGCCATCCGGTTTGTCGGCCAGTTGGCTCTTGTCCGGCAGGCTCGGGCTGGTTTCCTGGAAAAGAAAACCATGGTCGGCGGTGATGAAAACGTGGCTGCCGTTGAGCTTGTCGATGATTTGGCGGGTCAGTTGCCCCAGTGAAGTGATGGCATCCCGGACGGCCTTGAAGGTATTCCCTTCGGTTGCCGCCGTGTCTCCTGTTGAATCCACCACGTTGTGATAGACGTAGATGACCCGCTTGCCCCGGATGTGGTCGCGGCCTTCGTCCCGCTTCATGGCCATCAGGTCGTCGGCCTTCACTGCTATACCCTGGTGTTTGGTGAGGATGGCATCGCGTGCGGGGATGCCGGAAGTCGATAGGCCGTCGACCAGTACTTCGCCGGTGGGCTTGTATGCAAGGTTGTCGTGAGGCAGCAGGCAGGCCATGCCCAATGCGGTGTACGATGGCAGCACGCCCAGCATGGTTTCCATGGACGCCTTGAACCGATACTTTCCGTTCAGCTCGACGAGCAACTCGCGGGCCGCCTCGTAGCGGAAGGCATCGCTGATGATGACGAACACCTTGCGGTCCGGTCGCTCATCCAACACCGGCAGGACTTTCCGGCGGTAGAAATCCTGTTGATTGAGCACCTCGGGGATTCTCCATTGAGAAAGCATCCCATCCTCGACCCGGTCTCCCCAGGCAAGTGAGAGCGGGGTGAGGAAGCCGTTCGCGTAGTGCAGCTCGATTTGGTCGCGCAGCGGTTTGAGTACGCTCCATGTTTGGGCCTCGGCCGCATCGGCATGTTCGCTGAACTGACGGTAAAGTTGATCAAACTGGTAAAGTTCCTGGGCGTAGGCACCCCAAAGGTCGGTTGCCGTGGTGGCACCGAAGCCGTCGGCATGAGTGCGCCGCAGTTCCAGAAAGTCCGCCGCCGCCGCGAGGGCCAGGTAAACCGAGCGGAAGCCGGAACGTGGCGTCTGGTGGTTGTCCGGGAGGTTTGCGGAGGCCCAGTGGCTATCCATGCGCCGGTTGGCCAAGCGGTGGACATCCTGTGATTTCACGGTGTCAGGGGCATCTACGATCCGGTCACGCAACAGGCTGGTGATGCGCTTTTCCACATCCTGGAACGTCTGCACGGCTTCCAAGGCGTCCAGATCATAGCTGCTGAGATTTTCGGCGATTTTGAGCAGGATCGAAATTCTGGCCGCCAGCCGGTCATAGGCCCCGCCGGTGCTGTTGCTATCGCGCCACTGGGACAGGAACACCGTCACGTTGGAGAAACCGGCTTCGGGCAGCTTGATGGACTGGATGGCGGCGGGTGCCGCTGCGTGCAGGCTGAGGCAGAAATCCGTGGCCAGCAGCCGGATGAGCAGGTTTTTCAGATTCGGCGACTCCTCGGCATAACCGAAATAGGCCCGAATCTGCTCCCAGAAGTAATCCGCCAAATCATACCGTTCCACATCTCCCCACGCGGCGGAGTGGATGGCGAGATCCAGCTCCGATTCTTCGTCCATACGCTGGAAAAGAACCCGGAGGAAACTGAACAACTCGGGTTGCTCGGATTTCAGTAGCACGGCTAACATCTTCCGGTCCAGGTCCGCTTCGATGTCCGTGGGTAGTACGAGAGCCTGTAGCTTGCGTAACCGTTCCTTGTTCTCAAAAAACTTCCGTCGCGCCACCAGATGCCCGCGCAGGCTGTGGTTGATCAGTCCGAGATCGTCAATGACGAGCGAGGCCTTGTCGGCGCGGAAGCCATAGGCGTATTGGCGAATGTCGAGCAGCCAGTCCTCTTCCATCGGCGGCACCTCCTTCGCGCTGTAGAGCAGGTATTTCCCGGCACGGTCGTCCAACTCCAGGCACTTCTTGACTTGGAGTGCGGATTCCTGGTCAAGATGGAGAATGGTCACACCCTCCAAGGTCAGTTTATCGACGAAGTCGGGAAACTCCCGTTCCGGGTCATTCCAGATGACGATCCGGTGGCCGGCTTCGGTATAGAGTCGGTCGAGTGCGGTGGCGATTTGGTCGGAGGTCATGGAGGAGAGGTCAGAGGTCGGAGGTCAGAAGCCGGCGAGGCGCACATAAGAACCATGGCCAGAATGGGAGGTGTTTGGAGTGCTTCCGACTTTTCGAGGTCGTGTTGTGAGGCAGAACCAGCATTTCCTCTGCGGCCGTTTATCCTGAATTTATCCTGCACTGGTGAGGTTTTATTCTGCATTTATTCTGCACTTGGTGGTTTGACGAGCACCCAGCAAGGGGTTTTTCTGGCCGCTGTATTGTGGATCATCCGCATTCTCCGCATGCTGGTGACCAAATAGCTGATTTTGGTTTCCTTTTGGGAGTCATCGAGCGCGTCGCTCAGCTTGTCCCGCAGAAGCTGGTCGAGATCGGCCCGCGTCGCGCCCCCGAACTTTTCCAGATACTCGGTGACGAGTTTCCGGTAATAGTTGTCATCCAGCGCCCGGGTTTTGTTGTAGGCGGCTTTGGTCTCGGCGGCGGACGCAATGGCGGCGGAGACGTGGTAGTGGGGCTTGCGTCCCTCGATGAGTTTGGCGCGTTTGAGCCGGCGCACGGCATCCTCCTCCAGCGGCAGACCTTTTTGAACGCGATCAAGCGCGAGCACGTCGGCAAGGGGGAGATCCGTCCGTTGAATCAGGACGCGGCTGTAGGCGGGGTCCACGATCCGGCCATGCAGAACCATCTTCACCGCTCCGGGGTTGCTGAGGTCGTAGTCGGGCATGGGGAGGAACCTCCGGGCCTGACCGGCGTAAATCTCATGGATGCCATAGCCCATGGTGTCGATCATGTTCAACTCCACCATGGCCTGGGCCAGAAACGGATTCCGGTAGCGGCGCGGGGTTTTGTGACCGGTCAGATAATCCACCGGCTGGCCCTCGAAGAACGAGCCCTCGTTCTCAAAAACCAGTTGATCCGGTAGTTCGGTGACCACGATCCTGCCCAAGCGGGTGTAGTCCTGATGGGCAATGCAGTTGTGGAGAGCTTCCAGGACAATCTTCTGGTCGTATTTCGCCACTTCGACAGCTAACAACTGGTCGTCCGGAAGGATGCGGATCTGGATGTTCCGAATCATTTGATAGAGGGCCGAAGTGCTCAGCAGGAACGGCGGGCCGAAATGCTGGTATGCTTTTTCCTGGCCTTCCAGCCGCCAGGTGATCTGAGCCGGGTGAGGCGTAAGGAGTGGCGACGCCTCCGCTTTGCCTAACAGCAGGAGCGTCGTCCGGGTAAGCTTGCCATCCACCGTCAGCTTCGCCCGATCCAGAAAAACCTCGTCAGGCCACGCCGCAACTGCCTTCTCGGGGAATCGGTTGGCGTATTTCCGGGCGAAGTCCGCGCGGGCCCGCAGCAAGGCGGCAGGGTCCAGATGGGCAAGCGTTGCGCCTTCGACAATCGCGGCACTCCAGTCGGAACCCGCCGTTTGCGCCCGGATGGCATCCAGCTTGTCGAGGCCGAGGTGAGTGAGGCTTTCCCCGGCGCGCGCGTGGTAATGACCTTTCCAAGCGATGGGGATGCCAACGGGGGCGGCGGGAATTTCAAACATCAGGACGCGGCCTGCTGCGGTGTCGAGCACATGGATTTCCCGGAATGTCACGCCCGGTTCGGTGTCGCGGGAAATCTGCAGTTTCAGCCTGTTCAAGCGGTCGGGATCGGCGCGGTAGGTGCTGCCAAGAACCCGGCGGGTTTTGTCATCCACGCCGAAGATCAGCCATGCCCGGTCGAGGTTCCGGAGGTTCGCCTCGTTCGCCAAGGCGGAGAAATACTTGCCGATGTCTGAGGTGGAAAATGAATCCGACACGTTCTTGAACTCCACGACCTCGCTTTCCCATCCGGCAATCAGTCGGTCGAGCAATGGCAGCAGTTCGTGGTCGGGAGTCATCTTCATCGCTTTCAATCCTCCTTGGTGCCGCAGACTTTCTTGGACTCGGCGACGAGGGGGCCGAACTTGGCGTAGTTGGTTTTCACGCCGTCGTCGAGGTCGAGGGTGATGGGATGGTTGGTGTAGGAGCGGAGTTGTTCGTCATAGGCGAGGAGTTCCACCATCTGCTTTTTGGATTTGTCCAAGTCGGTCTGGAGCTTCTTGCGCGTCGCACTGGAGGAGGTTTGAGTGACTTCTTCTTCGAGACGGGTGATGCGGGCGGCGAGCTTGCCTTGCAGCGGGATGGCGTATTCCGTGCGCATGCGGGCGAGGGTGCCGGGGGTGTAGCGGTGGAGATAGACGAGACACTGGAAGGCCTTCTGCTTGCCACTGGAGAAGAGCCAATAGATCGGGCGGTTCTTGTAGGTCTGGAGGTGATCCTTGTAAAAGTCCGTCAGGAAGTAATCCCGCAGCTCGCGTCCCAGTGATTGCTCGATGAAGCGGAGGTTTTCGTTGAGGGTGGCATCGCCGAAGGTGGCGCGGAGGAACTGGCGGGTACGCAGCACGATGTCGTCCTCGAACCACTCGCCATCGAGCACGGGAATGATGCCGTCGGCATCTGGTGTGAAGCTCACGTCTTCCATCCTCAATCCACAATCCACCATTTTCGATCTGAAATCTTCCACCGTATCCCCGGCATTCGCCAAAATCAGCCCCGGTGCATCCAGGCTGTAGCGGCCCATCATGCAGCCGACGGCATAGGAGAGGAAAGCGGCGGTGTCTTTCTTCGCGTCGGCGTGGGCGAGGGTGATCTGCGCCTCGGGCACATCGGGCCCAAGCTCACCTTCGAGGCCATAGGCGGCGATGAAGAGTCGGTTGTTTTCGGTCTCCAAGTCCTGCATCCGGCGGATGGCGGCGGTGCTTTGCGCCTCCCAATTCCGCCAACTCGCCTCCAGCGTCTCGTCTTTAAGCTTGGGCCGCAGCAACGGTTGGTCGTGGAAGTCCCACGATGTCTCGAAGTTGTCCCAGTCGACGCGGGCAATCTTGGTAAGCTCAGCAACCAGGGGATTCACCTTCGAGCGTAACACGTCTCGACCTTCACAAACCGGAAGGTTACCGATGTCCCACGCCTGAATATTAACAGTCGGATTGAGGCCGTGCAGCAGGTGACTGGAGACTATCGAATTCAGAAAGCCAGCACACCAATCCAAGTCATCTATCTTTGGGAAAATCGCGGCGCTTCCATCATCAAACATAAACCCACCACGATTGAGTCTCACTCCAAAATCATTCCCCATGACTTTGTTCCAGTTTACCGACGGTTTGAAAATGTAGTCGTCGTTAAAGGCATGAGCTGGGATATGCCCCTTGCTGTCTGTGCGAGTTCGCAAATCGAATCCGTCGTTCTTCCAATTTACTACTGACTCTTCATTCCCAACCCACTTTCTAAACCCGCCGCCTTTTAGATACGGAAACCACTTGCATTCGCTCATTTTCGCGGCATCTCGTGAAGCAATTCCAAAGCCAGATTTAGTGTGACTCACCTCATGCCAAGTCCGCACAAACAATGCATTGCTGCCGGTAATCATTCCGCAGCGGGGAGTCCCAACAGTTGAAAGAGCGGGTAATTCAGCAAACAGGGAAAGCGCAGCATCGCTAAGCCAGTGCGCTAACGGAGTTCCGGGGACCTGCAGAAACAAAGACAAATTTCGAGTGTATCTTGGCGCAGCCGCATCCAGAATGGATTGTCCTTTTTCCGCTTCGTTCGCTCCTTCACGAGCATCAACAAACGTCGTTTTTAGTTCTTTAGTGGGCCGCCGCTGAACGAAGTGCGCTGCTGCGGCTTGCACAACTTCGCCACTCAACGAGTCGAATGCCCTTGCACCTAAGTGTAATAGACTTGTGAGCGAAACCGAGTTTAGCAACCACTGGCGGCACTTCTCAAACCGTCCGAGAAACATCCAGCCATTCATCGTGACTAGGGCCATCATGCCTCCATATCGCGCAAGGCTGGCCGACCTCACCAAGAACATTCCATAAAGGTCAGGCCCTGAGTTGTCATAATGATCTTTCGCGAACACGCGGAGAATTTCACCAAATGAGCCACGGCCCATATACGGCGGATTGGCCACGACGACATGATACCGCTGTGTGAGGGCCTCGGCTTGTTCGAGCACGAGAAGGACTTTGAGGTGCGAGGCTCCGACCACGAGGGAGGTCGAATTTTGAATGTTGGATTTTGAATTTTGAATGTGAAGACGGACGGCTTGAATTTCCGCCTCGGTGAGGCAGGGCTGGATGAGTGAGCCGAAGTTTTTGGACTCCTCGAATTGGTGGAAGAGTTTGAGGTGAACTTGTTTACTCAAGTCGCCAAGGTTGAGTTTGGCGGCGTATTTCAGGATTTCACCGGATCTTACGAAAGTGCGAAAAGCCGACTGTGCGAGGTCCCGGGTTTCGGCTGAGGAAAGGCCAATGATCTCAAGATTTTCTCGGGAGGAAAGGCCATCAAGCTCTTTTCCAGACGATAGGAGTTTGCGAAGCTTTGCACGAAACCTGGGGTCCAGATCCAAGGAGTCCAAGCACGGCATAAACATTTCTTCAGCGACCAAGACAGCAAGCAAGTCGCGCGCCGTTTCGCTCGCATCGAAGTGGTCATTTCGTGCAAGGAGGTCGCCCGTTTCAATCCATTCGCGAGCCTGGTTCTCGAAGTAGGAATCGAGATCCACGGCCTGAAGATATTCGCTCAGTTCATCCTCTTCGAAGCGAACATCACATAGCTCCAGGATGTTGGGGCGGACGGCTTTGGCCTCGCTGAAAAACCTGCGGGATTTTTCCCGCGCCTTGAGCACGAGGGTCAGTTCCGCGAGCTGGGCAGCGCGCGGGCAGATTTCGAGGCCGAATAGGTTGTGTTTGAGAATGAGGCAGGGAATATCCGCCGCCGCATATCCTTCCTCCTCATAGATCAGGTAGAGCAGATCGAAGGCGTAGGCGAGGATGTGGCCGGAGCCGCAGGCTGGATCGCACAGGCGGATGTCTTCGGGTTTGGTGATTTTGAGGAAGTCGTCCGGCGAGCCGCCGTGTTTTCCGCCGGATGTCTTGGAATCCTGAAGGGATTTTGGCTCAAAGCCCAGGGTTGCGAGGAACGAGCTACCCTGGGGATCGGTGTTTAAGTCATTCCCAACCCCACCGGGGTTGCGCCCTGCCGGTGCCAGGACGGACGCAACCCCGGTGGGGTTGGTATCCGTCGTGGCGTCGGACCCAGGGTAGCTCGTGCCTCGCAACCCTGGGCTGGAGGACTCAATCCCGTCGGGATTGGGAGATGACGATTCCCCGTCGGGATTGGCGGCGTCTGCGATGTAATAGGGCATGTGATCGACTAGCTTCGACTGCGGCCGGTTTTGCAGCCAGAGCCTACCGAGCGAATTTTCCACCAGGTAGCGGACGATCCATTGCGGGGTGAAGAGCTGGGTGACAGCGGGAATGTCGTCGGTCGGCACGGCGCTCTTGCGGGCCATGACGGCATCCTTCTTTTCCGAGATGTAGAACTGATAGAGCCAGCCGAGGACTTCGACCCGCTCCCAGTCCGCCGGGTCGCTGCCGTTGACGAGTTGGCGGATCACGGAATCCGAATGCAGGAGGTTGTCCGGCAGGAGCAGGATGGTGACATCGTCCAGTTTGCTAAAGACGGACGGCATGATGTGGTTGAGCTGGTTGCACTGGGCAAGCAACAGCAGGCGGTAGAGTTCCTCGTCACGGTTGCCATCCAGCTTGAGGCGGATCACCTCGTCGCGGTCAAGACCTTTCAGTTCCACATGCTCGGCATGCTGAAGGATTTCCGGCAGGCTGTTGCCCTCCGGGTGGCTGAGCACGCGGTAGCCATGGTCCAGATAGCCGGCATGCAACTCCATGAAGCGCAGCGCGACAAGGCGGTCGAACCAAGTGTAGGCCATGGACTCCATCGTCTGCTCGAAGCCACCAGCCTCAATCAGACTGACGAGTTTTTTGCGCAACGACACGATGGAGCGCGGGAAAGGCTGGCCGCCGATGAGCGCCACATCGCCCGACTCGGTGACCGGATCCACCCTGTCGGGACGGATGCCCAGCACGCCGGCGCGGCGGGTGACGGCCATGATAAAGGCGTTGCGTGCGGCGGGCGCGTAAGCTTTGAGCTGGGTGAGATTCATGGGGAAAATGCTGAAAGCTGAAATTCTGAAAAGCTGAGAGGAAAGAAGTTGGAGAGGAGGCCGCAGGGCATTGGGCACTGGCTAGGCCTGGCCATCGCGGATGGATTGTTGGAGGCCGGGGGACGGATAGAAGACCATCTTGCGGCCGCTCTTCCGCTGTTCGAGCAAACCCTCGTCCACCAGTCCTAACAGGTCCTTGCGAGCGGTGTCATACGCGCTGTCGTGGCTGCGCTGGTGCCCCTCCACCGTGTAGGCAGCGCCGGTGTGGCGAATCGCGTGACCGATCAATGCCTGCTGGCGGAGATTCAGATGGCGCCAGTTGCGCAGCATCCTCTCGCTTGAGCGAACCTCCTTGGTCTTGCGAGAGATGTAATCGTGCAAGGAGTCAATCGCCTTGCGGATCACGTCCGATTGGTGCAGCAGGAAATAGGTCAGGTCATTGTCGTCGGTTTCGGTGTGGAGGAATGCCCGGTAGTATTTCACCGGAGCACGCCTCAAGACATCCGAAATCGACACATACTCGAACAGCCAGTAGTCGGCGTGGAGCATTGCCCAATAGAACAAGGCCCGCGCCGTGCGGCCGTTGCCATCGACAAAGGGATGGTCGTAGGCCACCCAGAAATGCAGGATCATCGCACGGATGACCGGATGAATGAATGGCTCAGCGGGCTCGCCATTAGCGAAGGTGCACATGGCTGCCATGCGCTGCTCAAGCCCGGCTGCTATCGGCGGCAAGTGCATGATTTCGCCGGAATCATCCTCCACGGTGATCAATTCATCATCCCGGCGCAGCCGACCGGCGGCGTCCGGGTTATTGAGAGTGTTGTCGGTGACCATCCGGTGGAGTTTGAAAATCAACCCGGGCGTCATGCGTTGGCTCCTGATCTCCCGAATATGGCACATCGTCCGGTAGTTGTTGAGGATCATCTGCTCGCTTTTATCGCGAGGATCGCGGCCCGAGCGCAGCATGTCCTTGGCCACCTCGCGGGTGGTGACTGCACCTTCAAGTTGGCTGGAAGTGATGGCCTCATCCATCAGCGAGCGGATCAAATACTGGTCACGGGTGTCGGGGTTGGTCACCGGTTCGGGCAACCCGATCCGGCCACCGGCACCGAGGTCGATCTCATGCAACTGCCTGGCGATGGTATCCGGGATGGAAAACCGGAAGGCCGCGCCTTTGCGGTCGAGTAGGGGAACGAACTTCATGCCGGCCAAGCGGCGGATCTTGAGGGCGCACCACCATTCCTCCCGGCTCATGCCTTCTGGCGGAGCGCGGTGTTTCAGCTCGTCCCAATGCCGGTAGTCATCCGGCAGGGCTATGCTCCAGACGCGGGTGCGGGCATCCAGTCCCAGATTTGCAAGGATTTCTTCGAATTTCGGGGCGCTTTCAGGGAATTTCATGGGAATTACCAATTGCTACCAATTGCTGCCGAATTGGTAGCAAGCCAAGGCCGGACCCGCAAGCGAATTACCGAAATCGCATAAAATGGTAATAATCGGTAGTTCGGTCATTTGAGCTGGCTGCTCGGCACGCCGATTTCCTCTAGTGCCTTGCCCGGAACTGCGGGCACGCCGATTTCCCGGCGCGTGAGGCGCGGGATCTCCGCAACGAGCGAATTGTTGAGCTTCTGCGTGAGGGTGTTTTGAAGTTCTCCTTTCACGGGGGTGACTGTTTCCAGATGTTGTCCTTTTCAAAAGGAGAAGTATTCATTTGATTTGAATGCGTTCGCCCCGGGCGAGGGTGCTGGTGAGTTCGCTGCGGAGCTTGGTGAGGAATTCCTCCACTTCCTCGGGGCTTTCGAGGAAAGGCTTTTTGAGGAGGGATGAAACTTGGACCACATGGCGGGGCTTGGGTCCCGGGACGCTGGGCTTCGGGTAGGTAGTCGAGGAACCCGTGACTGGCGGCGGGGGTGTAGCGGCGGCCTGCTCGATGGTGGCGACGGTCGATTCGAAAAGCCGGGCGGCCTCGGTGGCGGCTTGGTCGAGGTGGGCGACGCTGTTTTGTTTGGCACAGGTCTCGGCGAGCAACTTGTAGCACGCCGAGACATCGCGAACCAAGGTCTCCGAATTTCCCGCCGCCGCGATCTCCGCCATGGCCTGGCTGCGTTGTTTTTCCACGGTCGCCAGAGCTTTTACGCGGCGGGCGGAGACGATTTCCGAATTGATGTCCGCCACCTTGTCGATGAGGCCGCGCACCTCACTGATGATTTTATAGGGGCAGGCGGATTGCAGAATCTGATTCATCCGCTGCATGGTGGCGACGGCGTCCGGATTGCGTTGCAATTCCATGTCGTTCAACTGGAAGCGTTCCATGGCCTTGCGGAGTTCGTCCCAGAGTGTGCGTTGTTTGGAGAAGAAGTTGCTCAGGTCGTGGAAGTTGTCGGATAGATCGAGCAGGTCGTTCTTGCGGTTGAGAAAACTTTGCAGGAACTTGAAGGCATCCGACTCGGCGAGCAACTGGGCGAGCATCGGCAGGTTCGAGTCGATCACCGGTTTGCCGGGATAATTGCCGGTATCGGCCAAGGGTCTGAACTGAAGGAGTGAATCGCTCCATGCCTTGAGTTGCTGTTGGAGGTGGGTGCAGAGTTCCTCCTCGTTGTCCGGCCCCATGGCACCGAACAAATCCTGACCGAGCTTGCGCGATTTTTGCAACTCAGCGGGATCGGTGATCTTGCGCTGAAGGATGGTGATTTGCCGCCACTTCGAGGTGGTGGACAGTTCGTCGTAGGCGCGGTCCAGTGGGATGCGCGAACCGGCCCGCATCAGGTGGATCTCCCCGATGATGAGCAAGCGGGAGACGAGCAGAATGGTCTCATACGATGGCCAACCATAGGGACGGTTAGAGAATCGTTCCTCGACGAGTTCGTGGAGGACAACCTGTTTGCTGGTGGTGCCACATAGGCGGAGGTAATCGCGAAGGTCTTGGATGGCCTGCGGATTGCCCTCCTGCGTCTGGAGGGTGAGGGTTTGTTGGCCGATGTCATTGCTGCGCAGGATGGCCTGAATTTCCTGGAGTGGATTGGAGACGAGATGTTTGAGATAGCCCATCTTGGCAAAGGTATTGCCGATCAGGTATTCCATGGCCTCAGCCACAGCCGCCATGGGAGCGGACGCCTTGGGTTTGAACGGTTGACCGCCGGCGTGATATTCCGCGCTGGCAACAAGTTCGCCAACCGTGGTGGTAAGGCGTTCTTTCCGAATCCGGTTGTCCTCGGAGAATTCACGGAAGATGCGCTGGGTCGAGGTCTGGCTGGTGCCGTCGCTCTTTTTGACGATGTAGCGCTCGGTCTGCAAGTAAAGGCGCGCCTCGCGGGCGAGGGACTCGTGATCGGCCAGTTTGATGATCAACTGGCCGCCATCGGTCGTGCTTTCCAAGGTGCAACGACTGGCATCATAAAGGTTGTAATCATCATGGAGGGGAGTGATGGCGTGGACGGCGATGGCGTTTTCGGCGCGGTTGCCATAGGGATGGCCGTCGCAGGTTCGATTGAAGGTGAAGTCCTTGCTGTTAACAGTGTAACGGTGTTTGCGCTGATCCTTTAGCACTTCTTCATAAATCAATTTGCCGAGGAACTTGGCTTCGTCACCTGAGTCGAGTGGCTGGTGCCTGATTTGCTTCTTCACATCCTGCTCTTCGTTGGTGAAGAACGAGAAGTTATCGCCATTGCGGTTGACGAGGTTCTGGTTTTCCAGACGCAGCAAACTGGCTTCAATTTTATGGCGCAGGGCGAGGCGGTCGCAGTCGATTTCCTCCATGCAAAGCGCGACGAGGTTGTCGATGTTGCCCTTTACCTCGTCCACATAGCGAATGAGGAACAGAACTTCGAGGATGCGAACGTCGTAGTTCACAAGCGCGGCATTGGTGGAGGCTTGTTCGATGGTCAGCTTGACCGCGGTATCGAGGAAATTTTCGATAGACGGGTAGAAGCGATATAGCGGGACGAGGGCGCCGGGCTCACAGTCGTTGATCTGGATGGCACCGGACTGGAAAGCATCGAGCAGCGAGCGCTCGCCGCGGGCAAGGTGCATGCCGGTGGCCCCGGCCTTCCGGATGGCTTCGAAGATTTTCTGGAGCAGTTGGAACTGATAGGGGATGAACGGATAGGTGGCGGCGAAGTCGGCGGCATCCACGTAGGATTTCATGCTCATCTTCGTTGCGCCAAAAGTGAGTTGATTGCGGATGATGTCGCCCTTCTCCGTGTAGAGGGCTTCCAGGAACGTGGTGGCGACATCGCGTTTGGCCAGCAGGCGGGCGCGGATGACCTCGTCCACGTTGGCGCTGGATAGCGACATGCGGGTGGTAAAACGGGCGGTGATCCGTGAGAAGTCATTCAACCGGCTTCGGCTCATTTCACCGATCACGGTATCAATGTCTTCCTGCGAAGTGACGATGATCCAGGAACGACCGCCACAGGTGGTGCCCAGGGTTTCCGTGATGGTCTGGAGATTGAGCATCAACTGGGAGTTCTGACCGATGAAGGCCCCCACTTCGTCGGCGAAAAACAGCAGGCGGTGGTCGGGGCCTTTCGAATCGAGGTATTCCTTCACCCACAGGCAGAAGTTTTCGACGGTGAGTGAGAAGTTGGCTTCCGCCTTTTCATACCAACCGGTAGATGCCTCCACGGACTGGCCGAGAACCTTTGATAGAGCACCGATCATTTCATCCCGGTAGAAATCGAAAGCATCCCGCTCAGAGAGCCAGGTTTTTCCGGTGGCTTCGAGGAAGGCCTCATGGAAGACGGCAAGTTTTCCACGCTCATCGAGATGGCGTTCCATGTGGGCGATGTGCGGCGGGTGGCCGGCATAGCCCTGGAGTTCGTTGAGCATGCGGAGCAGCACCGAGAGAATCGCGTCGCGGCTGTTGGCGTGGTCGCATTTGGTCTCGATGTTGAAGAGCACGACATCGGTGGGGAACGTCACGGCGCGTTTGATGTCCGCATAAAACATCGTGTCCTTGATCTTCGTTTCGAAGAAATCGGCGGTGCGTTTGGTCTGACTGTCATAATTCAAGGTGCGATTTCCCATCAGGTAGGACAGCACCTTGAGGTAGTGGGATTTACCGGAGCCAAAAAAGCCGGAGATCCAAACGCCG
This sequence comes from Verrucomicrobiota bacterium, assembly GCA_026397725.1. Taxonomy (GTDB): domain Bacteria; phylum Verrucomicrobiota; class Verrucomicrobiia; order Verrucomicrobiales; family Akkermansiaceae; genus Luteolibacter. The sequence goes on from JAPLUI010000541.1 coordinate 17,178, forward strand.
ATTTTTCCGGCGTATTCCGGCTTGTTCAGATTATCGGCAACGGCGAGGTAATTGCTGATGAAGAGATGGAGGTGCTTATCAAGCTCGCGGGTGACGACAAACTCGTCCAACTCGTGCCAGACGGACGCGTCGTCCTGTTGATCAGCTTTCACCACGCCGTTGATAGGGCGGCTGATGTCACGTTCGAAGAATTCGCGGATGGTCATCATGGTTAGGGAACGAGCTTGAAGGCGCGGTAGTATGGGCCTTTGAGTTTGCCGAAGAGGCGGACGTATTGGCCGTCGTAAACGCCCGGGTAAAACACCACCAGTGGCGTATGACCCAATTTCGGTTGCAGAGCGGATAGAAGATTGTGGGTGCGGACGATGGGATAGACGCTGCCGATCCCAGAGACGAGAATGAGGTCGGTCTCGGACAGGTTCACCCGTTCGGCGAATGCGGCGGCGAGTTTGGTGCCTTCAAACTGGCGCTCCAATGATTTCTGCAAGGCCAGGTCACCTTCCTTCTTCTGCTTCTCGAATGATTTTTCAAGGAACCCGCGGGCCTCCAGGGATTCGACCACCATCTCAAAAAGGTTGATGTGTTTCACCCGCAAGTCCGGGTGTGTCTTGGCGAGGTGCCCGGTGAGGAATTCCAGATACTCCCGCATGCGGGGTTCCTCGGGTGCCGGGTAATCGAAGATGTGAAACGCCACGTCGTTGCCGAGGCCGGTGCCGCCCAGGAATCCATCCGAGGTGATCTTCGGGATGATCTGGTTCAATCGTTCTTCGAGTTTCTCGGTCATGGCAGTTGCAGGCAGCGGATGAGGTGGGTTTCCCCATTTTCCCGCAGGTAGGAAATCAGTTCGGGGAGGATGGTGACCGTTTTGAGTTCCCGTGCCGCCGTGTCCGAGAGGTAGCCGGCTTGGGAGAGGATCTGAAAGACGGTCGAGCGGAGACGGTCTTGGGTGCTCTCGGACCAATCCGGCATGGCCGGATCGCGGCTCCGGCAGCCTTCGAGGAAGGTGGACCAGACGCCGGCCGCCAGGGTCGGGCGGAACATCCGGTATTCGTCCCCCAGGGTGAGATCCATGAAATCCCGCAGGAGGGTGCTGTGTTTCACGGCGCAGGCCAGCAGGGCTTGGGCAGACAGTTCCTTGTTGCCATCCCGGACCATGAGCCAGAGAGGGGCGTCGAAACACTCCAACCGGGCGCGCAACAGGCGGGCCAACACCACGGCTGAGCCCGGTGCCCGGGCCTGAAGGACGTTTTTCCGCTTGATGGCGTCCTTCCACGCGGCATCCGACACCCCGTCCAACAGCAACTCGGCCACAATCCGGCTTTCCCTCGGCTTGAGAGAGCCGGTGGTCAGGGTGGCGGTGTAACGGCTGGTGTTGGGCATTGAAAATGAAGGACCTCGAACAAAATAAGAGCGGAAAACCTGATAGTGGGAAAGGAGAAAGAAGCGGTGGCAAGGAATCGGCAACCATTGCCTTGCAAAGCGGGGACCATGGATTGCCGACTCTGATTCGATCAGCCAAATACACATTTTCTCCCGTAATCGCCTCAGGCAAGCGGGAATGTATGGGGCCAATCGTTTCGCTCTTGCAGCAGGAACCCTTCGCTCCACAGAAGTTACCCTGCTTCCCCGCTACTACGATTCCCTCTGACTCCCGACGGTGGGGGCGATGGACCTCGCCAACTTTACTCCCGTCCGCCGGGTCTCTCAGGTTCCTTGGCTTTCCTTTCCCTACGCGCTGTCTCCAGCCACCCCGAGGAGCCTGTCGGTTGCGTTCAAGTGTCGCTTCACCGACAGTGGCAGGCTTCGTCCTATCCGGAAGATTGGCCACTCCCACTTTGTGTAACGAGGGCGAATCAAGTTCACTTGCGTTACGGCTCGCAGGTTCGCCGCGCCGGGCTTCGCCTTGGGGATTACTCCTTTCAGCGCCGGTTTGGCTACATGTTGGACACTTATTTGACATGTTGATCACATTTCAGATCAATAGGAAAGCCAGGCTTGGCCTGACGCACCAAACACACGGAATGTTAGAAGCTATATCTTCCGCCAAGTCCGTTAGCCTCTGGAGTTCCCTCACTGCCAATCTCAACTCTTTCGCCAGGGATTCCCGTCTGGCTCAGCGTCTCAGCAAGCACTTCAGCCCGCAAGAGTTCCTCCTCTCACTGCTTGAGGCTGTCTCGACCGGGCGGGCTTCCCTCAACCAACTCGTCGCGTGCATCGGCTATGATGTGGAGTGTTTCAAGCTCAGCCCGCAGGCACTGCACCATCGGATCAACCGCACCGAGTGTGGCGTGGAAGGGTTTCTCGCCCGCTGCCTCAGTCATATCTGCCAGTGGAAATTCCTCAGCACCAGGCCGACCGGTGCCCTGCCGTTTGGCCGGATCATTATCGAAGACTCCACTTTCGTCCGCTTTCCCGAGGGGAATGCCGAAGAGTTGAATGTGAAGGGTTGCCAATGGCTGCACCCGATATTCAAAACCGCAACCGGATGTCCCGTAGCGCGGCGTTGACGGCGGCGCGGTCGGGTTCGTCGGGCAGGGTGGATTGGGCGAAGGCCTCGCGCACATCGGCGAGCTTGGCCTCGGCGCGGGCGACCAACTCGTCATAGTCGAACTCGCCTGCACGCACCCGCAGGAGGTATTCGCGGTTCGGCCGACGGACCAGCAGGATGCCCTCGGTGGCGATTTCGAAAGCCATATCTAACAATCTGAGCGTGTGCAGCAGGTTTTTCGAGTCGTAGCCGCGGCCGTGTGCCGCATTCGTGCGGTAGCGTTCGGCGTTGCGCACCGCCACCCATTCCCAATACTCGCGGTGGGCTTTGCAGTGGGCGCGGAAGGCGTCCCGGTTGCAGTGCATCCAGGCGATGGGCCGCGCGTCGTGTGGCACGCTGCTGAATACCAGCGCGTCCGGGTCCTTGGGCGAAACCAGGCCGCGATAGACGCCGTCCGCAGCATGATAGATTGCGAACAGGTCCGTCGCGTGCTGCACGGCGGTGAGTCCGCAGTGTTTCGGATCATGTTCGCGTGCGGCCAGCCAAGCCAGCAAGGGCGTGCTGCCCTGGCCTTCCGGCACCTGGCAGAACTCCAACAATCCCATGCGCCGCTCCGGCTGGGGGTTGACGATTTTCTTGTTGAGGCCGCGTGCCTTGCGGATCTGGCCCATGGCGTATTCGCCATAAGTCCGGGCACAGAGCTTGGAGAGAAACAGGTCCGGCCGGAGAATCTGATAGAGCGGATGCCGGTAACGGACGCAGTCATCCGGCATGGCCAGCAGTTCCAACGCGTTGGGATTGTTCTTGAGCAGCATCTCCACCAAGCGGCCCACCTCGTAATACACCTCGTCGCCCCGCGCGTCGGCCACCTGTTCGATGTCGTCCAATCCTAACAAAAACTCCGGCGGTGCGACGAACACGCCCCGGCGGTCCTCGTCGGATCCGTCCAGCGCGGTGCCGTAGGCTTGGCTGCCGGCCACGGTGTCGAATAACAACAAGTCCGGCTGCCGCACTCGATCCGGCGTGAAATCCGCAGGCATCGGCGGGGGTGCCGCCCACGGTTCGCGGATTTCCGCACGCAGCAGGCGGTCGAGCACGGTGGTCCCGCCGGAGCCTGGTGGCAGGGAACCCAGGGATTCTTCCACCGCGGCCAAGGCGGATTGCAGAAACGCGTCGAGCGCCGGAACGCGTGCCATGTGTTCGCCCTCGCCGGTGTGTGTCTTGTGGGCCAGCAGGGCAGGGATTTCCGCCATCACCTCCGCCGGTGCGGAGGGCAGCAGATCCGCGAACGGCACGGGCGGAATACCGAGGCCACGCGCCACCCAGCGGGCGGCGAGCAGCGCACGCAGGGCATACAGGTAGTCCTTGGCCCGCACGGTTTCCGCGTTGAGCTTACCCAGCACCATTTGCTTCGCCAAGCCGCGGTAATGGTCCACGGACGCGCGGGGCGAAAAGACCTCCCGCGCCACCGCCAGCCAGCGCTCGCGGAAGCCCGGAGCCTCCCGATAGACAATGGGCGAGTGCAGCCACTCGACCAGTGCTCCGTTGGACTTATCTAACAATCTAGCCGCCTTGCGCACATCCCATCCGCCGGCATCCAACAAGCCCTCCAGCGGCAGGTCGATGGATTCCAGCCCGTCGGTCACCGACACATAGGCGGCCTCGGGTTTGGCAAAGATGAAGCGGATGTCGAAATCGCTGTCCGGCGAGGCGAAGCCCCAGGCGCGGCTGCCGGATTCGCAGGCATACAGGATGCGCACGCCGTGGTGGTGTTCCAGGCGCTCCAGCAGGGCATCGATCTCAGCGGACATGGCTGGAGAGTCCGGCACACCGGGCGGCATGCCAAGAGGAAAACGACGGGGACCAGGCCAGGAAGACCGTCACCACGCGGCACGGACGAAGGGGTGGAGCGAAACGCGGAGTTCGCGGAGGATGGCGCTGAGAAGGTTAAGGTTGGTAGGGCGGTGCGGCCTCGCAGCGCCCACTGGTCCGCCGGATGGCGGCGCTGATGCGCAGTGCATGAGCCGCACATGGGATGTTTCGCCCGCAGGGGCAGTCAGGACGCGGCGAGGCCGCCACGCCCCCGCCGCGAAGGAAGGGCGGACCGGCCTCGGTCCGCCCACTGGTCCGCCGGATGGCGGCGCTGATGCGCAGTGCATGAGCCGCACATGGGATGTTTCGCCCGCAGGGGCAGTCAGGGCGCGGCGCGGCCGTCACGCCCTACCGCCGTGAAGGTAGGGCGGACCGGCCTCGGTC
>JAPLUI010000289.1 GCA_026397725.1 Verrucomicrobiota bacterium
GTGAAGTTCTTGAAGCAGACGACCCCTAACACCATGCCCTTTTCAAACCGCCCGTTTCATACGCTTTTTCAAATCGCCGTCCTCACCTCACCCCGCCCGCCCTACGAAATGAAAAATCCCCCTATGTCAAGAGATCTGGGGATTGCGATGGGGACGGGTGCGATCGCGATGATTGCGATGGGGACTGGTGCTTTCGCGAAACTATTGCTTGCGCTTTGAATGAGACGCCACCGCTTGCTGGTTGGAGGTCAGCGCAAGCCCGCCGGCGCGGCGGATTGGGGATTGCGATGGGGACGGGTGCGATCGCGATATGCAAACGGCATTGGCCGCTCGCGCCCGGGCCGCTCAATCCGGAAACACGATCGCGCGGTGGCCGTCGATGATGGTCCGGTCGTGGACGTGAAAGCGGATGCCCTTGGCGATGGCCACGCGCTCGCAGTTGCGGCCGAGGCGGACCAGGTCGGCCGGGGTGTGGAAATGCTGCACGCGCTCGACCTCCTGCTCGATGATCGGCCCGGCATCCAGCTCGGCGGTGACGTAGTGGCAGGTGGCGCCGATCAACTTGACGCCGCGGGCATAGGCCTGTTGATAGGGGTTGGCGCCGATGAAGGCGGGCAGGAAACTGTGATGGATGTTGATGATCCGGCCGGCAAAGTCGCGACAGAAATCGTCCGGCAGAATCTGCATGAAGCGGGCGAGGACGATCAGTTCCACCTCGGCGGTATCGAGGATGCGGCGGATTTCGGCAAAGCCCGGTTCGCGCTGCGGCCCGGTCATGTCGATCTCGTGGAATGGAATGTTCGAGTGGGTCGCGAGCGGGCGGCAGTTGGCGCGGTTGCCGATGATGGCGGCGATTTCGATGGGCAGCTCGCCGAGTTGCGTGCGCCAGAGGATTTCGTTGAGGCAGTGGTCGGTTTTGGTGACGAGCACGGCGGTGCGCATGCGGTAGGGCAGGCGCCGAAAGTGCCAGGCCGCGTGCAGCGAGCGACCGAGGGTGCCAAAGCCGTCGATGAAATCCTGCACATCGACGTCGAGGTCCACGGTGGCGATTTCCAGCCGCGCGAAGAACTTGCCGCCGAGTTGGTCGGAAAACTGGTTGAACTCGACCAGATTGCCGCGATGGTTGGCGGCGTAGTTTGCGATCTTGGCGACGATGCCGGGTTGGTCGGGGCAACTGAGTTTGAGGATGAGACCTGAGCGGGACATGCGCCGCCAGACTCCACGTTTCCCGGACCTCCGTCAATCACCGCCGCACGAAAATCCCATCTGTCCCCTGGTTTGTGGCGCTGCGCTTCCCACCGCACTCCATACCTTCACCTTCCCAGGCGCGAGCCAAAGTCTGAAAAGTGCCAACTCATTTTCCGCCGGGATCAGGAACTGTGGACGTGCAATGAAACCCCAATCCCGAGGAACCGGCTGCGCTATTGATTTGCGCTCGTGCGGATCAGTGGGGGCGTGGGCCGGGGTGTGGGCCGGGCGGCGCTATCCCGGCAGCAAGCATCACGCGGGCCAGGGGCTGCCGGACCAGTAGTCACCTAGGCGTCGATGGTGCGCGTTCCGCTGGTGGTCCAGTCGTCAAACTCAAAGACATATCTCTTTCCTTGGATCAGCGGAATGCCCGTCTGCTTCAACTGGACATTGGCGACGGTGGTGCTGCTCGTGGAAATAGCGAAACTGCTGATGCCACCGGTGCCGGTCCAGGTGGCGGCGGCCGGGCTGGTGACCGTCCAGGTCCAGGCCGTCTTGGCGGCGGCGAAATCCCCGTTGGCGAGCATGTGCTGGCCGGGTTTGATGATGTTGACGACGAGGCTAATCCGATGTGGGGGGAGCCCATGCGGCGGCATTGCTCCAACAGACGGATAGTGCCGATGATGTTGGTCCCGCTTGCAGTGAAATACCTTTTGAAAATCACAGTCGGCTTGATGCACGCGGCCCTGCAGATCGACGCCAAATGGGTGCAGGAGCCGGACCTGCTCGCCATCCACCGGGGTGCCGTGGCCGAGCAATTTGTGGCCCAGGAACTCATCGCCTGCGGCCCGTCTGACCGGGAGCCGGAATTGTTCTTCTGGGTCAGGGAGGCCTTGAACAGTCAGGCTGAGGTGGACTATCTGCTTGCCGTGGGGTCACAGGTCGTGCCCATCGAGGTGAAAGCCGGGGCCGCCGGGTCGCTCAAGAGTCTGCACTCGTTCCTCGCCTCCCATCCGCACAGCCACCTCGGCGTGCGGCTCTATGGCGGAACCACTCACGCCGAGGATCGCCTGCTGCATCTGCCGCTCTACGCCGCCGGCGCGGTCCACCGGGTGTTCGGCGGGTGAGATTGCCAGCGAGACGGTTACCGGGGTCGCGGTGCCGGCGACGTCGGATTCGATATCGACCCGCTTGGTACCGGCCCGTTGAGCGGCACGGACATTGCCGACCGTGGTTTGGGCCTGCAGCGCCGGGGCGGCAGTCACCGAACTCTCCCTTGCCAAGTCCGCCGCCGTCCCCCATACTCCCACCCATGCCGGACTCTGACATGAGCGCAGTGGCGCAACAGGCCCACGAGGAGGCCTTGAAACGCATCGGTGACTGCGGTCGCCGCCGGGGCACGGTGCTTTCCTTGAGCGACCTTGGCCTGACGCGCCTGCCGCCCAGGATCACCCAGCTCGCCAAGCTGACGGAACTCGATCTTTCCAATAACACGCTGGAGGCCCTGCCGCCGGAGATCGGCCAGCTCGCCAACCTGACCCGGCTCGACCTCTCCCACAACCCGCTGCGCAGCCTGCCGCCGGAACTCGGCCAACTCACCCACCTGGCGCTGCTCTACCTCTCTAACAACCGCCTCGGCAGCCTGCCGCCGGAACTCGGCCGGCTCGCCAACCTGACCCGGCTCGACCTCTCCCACAACCCGCTGCGCAGCCTGCCGCCGGAACTCGGCCAGCTCACCAAGCTGACCCGGCTTGACCTCTCCCACAACCAGCTCGACAGGCTGCCGCCGGAACTCGGCCGACTCGCCAACCTGACCCGGCTGTTCCTCAGCCACAACCAGCTCGACACCCTGCTGCCGGAACTCGGCCAACTCGCCAACCTGACCCGGCTTTACCTCGCCCACAACCGCCTCGGCAGCCTGCCGCCGGAACTCGGCCAGCTCGCCCGGCTAACGGTCCTCGACCTGTCTAACAACCTGCTTGGCGCCCTGCCGCCGGAACTCGGCGAGCTGGCCAATCTGGCCGAGCTTGACCTCGACCACAACCTCCTGAGCAGCCTGCCGCCGGAACTCGGCCAACTGGCCAAACTCACCGTGCTGCGGCTCATGGCCAATCAACTGGCGAGTTTGCCGGACACGCTCCTGGCCTTGGAAAGCCTGGAGAAGTTGCTTGTTCACGACAATCCCGGCCTGCAGCTTTCGCCCTCCGTCAGCGGGCCCGATCCGCGCAAGGTGCCGGACGCACGGGTGGCCTTGCCAGCCTCGATTCTGGAGTTTTATTTTGGGCGGCAATCGGGCAAGACGCGGCCCTTGAACGAAGTGAAGTTGATTTTGCTGGGGCGGGACGGGGTTGGCAAGACGAGCCTGGCGCAGGCCCTGCGGGATCTGCCGTTCCGGGAACGCGAGGTGAGCACGGCGGGCCTCGCGTTTGGTGATTGGACCCTGGCCGGGGGCGCTGGGGAGCCCGTCACGGTGCATGTGTGGGACTTCGCAGGACAGGCGATCACGCACGCCCTGCATCCGTTTTTTTTCAGCTCGCGGAGCATGTATGTCGTGGTGCTCACCGGCCGCGAACACCACGAATCGGATGACGCGGACTACTGGTTGGGCCTGATCCGGGCGTTCGGCACCGAGCCCCATGGCGACGGGCCGCCAGTGCTCGTGGCACTGAACCAGTGGAACGTGCCAGGCTGCCGCCCCGAGGTGGATCGTGGCACGCTGCGGGAGCGCTATCCCTTCATTCGCGGCTTTGTGGAAATCGATTGCAAGGTGAAAAAGGGCATCCCCGTCCTGAAAGCCGCCCTGAGCCGGGAACTGGAGCGCATGCCCTGGGTGCGGGAGCCGTTCCCCGAGGAGTGGGAAGCCGTGCGGCACGCCTTGGCCGCAGGCGGCATGCAGCGCGAGCACCTCAGCTACTCCGAATACCAGGCGCTCTGCCTCGCCCACGGCGTGAAGGATGAAGGACAGCAGGACTACCTCTCCGAGATCCTCCACCATCTGGGAGCCGCGCTGCACTACCGGCATGATCCGCGCCTGCGCCCGGCGGGAGTGCTGCAACCGGAGTGGCTCACCCGGCATGCCTATGCCCTGCTGCGGCGGGCCGGAAAACTGGCGGGCTTGCTCAAGCAGGCCGATGTGGATGCGGTCTTGCAGTCGGATGAGAACGCACGCGCCTGCCTGATGCAAATCATGGAGTGTTTTGAGGTCGCCTTCCCGCTGTCGAGCGCCGCCGGCGGGGCCTGGCTGGTGCCCACCGCGCTGCCAGCCGCGCCGCCCGCCGGCCTGGAGGCGTTCCGCGACGCGGAACATGCCATTCGCCTGCGTTTCACCTATCCAGTGTGGCCGGACCGCTTGATCGTCCGGATCATCGTGCGGCGCTATGACTTCGTCGAGGCACTGGGGGAACAGAAATGGCTATGGCGCGACGGCCTGGTGCTGGCCCGCAAGGGTGCCCGCGTCTTGATCCGCACCGCAGCGCAGGACCGGCAGGTGCTGCTCACCGTGCTCGGCCCGACCAAAGCCCGCCATCAACTTGCCGACCTGTGTCAGGCGGAGCTGCACGACCTCCACGCCGAAATCCCCGACCTCCAGGTTTTCGCGGAAACCCAGGTGCAGGGTGCCTGGGTGCCCATCGCGCCCCCCGCACCGGCCGGGCCCGAGCCTGCGCAAGAAGTCCCGCCGTCCCGGCTGTGAGGGACGCCAGACGTCCCGCCCAATGCGGTCAGTTTGGCCGGAGGACAGGCATCCTGCCGGTCATGGCCGACGGGCTTCCAGCTTGTCGTTTCATTGGCGGACGGACAGGATGCGCTGTCCGCCATCACGGGCTGGAGGCCTGTTGTCCAATCAGGATGCGCCACACCACTCAGTTCCTGATCCCGGCGGATAATGAGTTGGCACTGGTTGGCGTTTCAGACGAATTCGTGAATCATCCGCGCATGGGTTGGTGGGTGGCAGCAGTGCCGATGCGGGGTCATGTCTTGCTCTTACTTGATCATTGAATGTTGAAATCTTCGGCGTGAGGAATGGTGTAGCCGCGGCTCTAACGGTTTAGCCAAAGCGGGGTGGCGGGCTGCGCCCTTCCCACCGCACTCCAGACTTAAGGTGACAGTGTTGGGCGAGTCGCCCGTGCCCCTCTTCAGACCTGATGGCCGAGGGCAAGCGAAAGGCATGAGGGCTTGACGTGGTAACCATCAAATGGTAATCATCACCCGATGACTGCGACAGCCAAGGTATTCAAAAGCGGTAGGAGCCAGGCCATCCGGCTGCCCAAGGAGTTTCGGGTTGCAGCGGCGGAGGTCCACCTGACCCGCGTGCCGGAGGGTATCCTCATCAGTGAAACCGACCCTTGGGAGCGGTTCGAAGCGGGATGCCGCAAACTGCCCGGGGAACTCTTCACTGCGCTGGACCAGCGACAACGCCTTGAGGCACAACCGCGAGACTTCAGCGCCGGGATCCCATGACTTTCCTGCTCGATACCAACACCTTTATCCTGCTGCTGAGAGGCACTGCGGTCACGCGTGCCGACACGTCCCGGAAGACGGCTGCCAAGCGTGCCGCAGCCCGCATTCTCGCCAAATGCCGGGACCGGAATTCGAGCGGCGACGTCATTGGCTTGTCCGCCATTTCCGCTGCCGAACTTGAATATGGCCTGCGCCACAGCGGCAGATACGCGGAGAGTGCCCCGGTTCTGCGCCAAGTGCTTGCGCCGTTCAGGTTGTCCCTTTTGATGCGGTTGACAGTGTCTATCACTACGGAATTGTTCGGGCCAGCCTCGAAGCAAAAGGGCAGGGGATTGGTCCACTCGACACCCTGATCGCGGCCCATGCCCTCGCACTTGGAGCGGTATTGGTCACCCATAACACCCGCGAGTTCCGCCGCATCCAGGATCTGGTCATCGAGGACTGGGCATGAGGGTGCCCGATCACCGTCAGCGCCACGCACGGCACGGTGCTGCCGCCCGAGCGGCAGTCCGGGTCCAACACCACGGTCGAACTCACCGCCACTCCGGACCCCGGCTACCTGTTCAGCAAATGGACCGGCGACGCCAACCCGCTGACGGTTCGTCTGGACACCAACAAGACGATCAACGCCATCTTCGTGCCGGACGGGCGGGATCCCGACACCGACGGCCTGACGAACTATCAGGAACTCGTCGTTTACCACACCAACCCGGACGTCTGGGACACGGACGACGACGGGTTCAGCGACGGCTACGAGGTCACCAGCGGCTTCATCCCGACCGACCCGAACAGTTCGCCGAACACGCAACTGGTGATCTACACGGCGGTGGAGGTGCGCTTCGGCGCGGGTCTCGGCAAGAGTTATCGGGTCGAGTCGTCCATGGATTTGGTGAACTGGGCGCCGGTGGAAGAACACCTCGCCGGCACCGGCGGCATGATCGCGAGGTTGTATTCCCTGCAGGAGATTCCCAAGCGGTATTTCAGGTCGGTGCGGGAGTGAGGGGGGGTGTTCACGGAGCGTGGGCGTCCACGCCCACCTGCCAATGAGGTGAGA
>JAPLUI010000402.1 GCA_026397725.1 Verrucomicrobiota bacterium
CCTCGGGATATCGTGTGGCAATCTCTAGCGCCCGCACCACGCCTCGTGCTGCGGCAGGGCGCAACCCGCCTGTTGGCGTGGGATGCCGGAAACCATGCATTGCGGATTGCCTCCGGTGCGGTGAAGACGATTGAGGTGCCGACGCTGCCCGTACCCGTGGCATTGACCGGCCCGTGGGACCTGACCTTCCAAGCGCCCGTGGGCGCCCCGCCGAAGACCACTTTCGCCGGCCTGTTCTCGTGGCCGGAACATCCGGATGCCGCGATCCGGTATTTTTCCGGCACGGCCACCTATCGGAAATCGTTCGACCTCCCGGCATCTTCGATCCACGATCCACGATCTTCAATCCTCCTCGACCTCGGACGGGTGGAGGTCATCGCCGAGGTGATGCTCAACGGCAAGGATCTGGGTGTCCTGTGGAAAGCCCCGTTCCAGGTGGACATCACTGCCGCGGCCCGTCCCGGTGCCAACGACTTGGAGGTGCGCATCACCAACCTCTGGCCCAACCGGCTCATCGGCGATGAACAGTTTCCGGACGATGTCGCGTGGGATGGGGCCAGGATCAGCGCTTGGCCCGAATGGATGGTCAAAGGCACGCCGCGACCCGTGCAAGAGCGCGTCACCTTCACCACCTGGAAACACTATCAGAAGGAGAGTTCGCTGTTGCCCTCCGGCCTGCTCGGGCCGGTGACCGTCCGCACGGGGAGGTGGCTGGATGTGAAGTAGGAGTATTCCGGCTGAGCGGCTAGCAAGAAAATATGACAATTATCATGCAATCAACAAACAAGTATAACAACACTCACTTCGCCCGCGGCCTGGCTATGGCTGCGGTGGTGGTCGTTGCAGCAGCCGGTCTATCCGCCCAGGCGGCATCCCTCAACTTCGAGCGTTCCCAAACCCTTAACGGGTGGCACGAGCGTGCCCATACCGGCAAGGTCTGGTACGATCTGGCGCCGGACTTCAAACATCTCATCGCCCCCGATGTGAACGGTGACTTGCGCGGCTTTGAACAAGGGACCTCCAGCAAGTGGCTCCGCTCGCCCGCTTTCAAACTCGATGGCTCCGGCGACCTGACCATCGCGGGGGTCAATGGCATGGCCGGTTCCGCGCCGGCCTCCGAGGTGGCGGTGCCCGGCGCCAAGACATCCGGCGCCTGGGCGGGCATCGCCTTGTGCGATGTCAAGACCGGCAAGTTCGTGCTCACCAAATCAGCGCCGACCAGCATGGGCCCGGTGACATTCACCGCCGCTGAACTGGCACCACATATCGGCCAGACCTTGACCCTTGATTTGATCAGCACAGTCGCGGGTGGAGACATGTATTATGTGAACTGGCCGGTCCGGATTCCGGGAACCCTAGCCAAAGCTCAAACATACAAGCCGGATGTTGCGCCGGCCGGCCTGGTCTGGACGAAGGTCAAACTGCCGGATTGCCTATCAAGCCACATGGTCCTGCAGCGCGAGATGCCGGTGCCGATCTGGGGCACGGCGGAGCCGAATGCAAAGATATCCGTGAAGTTTCGCGGCCAGACGCTTGCCACCGCGGCCGATGCGTCAGGCAAGTGGCGGGTCAGTCCGGCCCCGCTGAAGGCTGGCGGGCCGGACCGCTTGATCGTAGATTATCCCAACACCGCCATGGTCATCAGCAGCGACCTCGGCGGTGGAACCCACCCGCAAAACAAGTCCGGCTACGGCCGGCGCGCCGCCGATGTCGCGCTCGGGATGGCTTATGGGAAAAAGATCGAATACTACGGCCCGCTCTATCAATCCCACGTGATCGAGGGCGGCAAGGTGCGCATCAAATTCAGCCATGTGGGTCAGGGGCTGGCATTCAGGAATGGTGACAAGTTACAGGGTTTTGCCATCGCCGGGGCGGACAAGGTGTTTCACTGGACTGAGGCGGCGATTGACGGCGCCACCGTGGTCGTTCACTGTGCCGCCGTGCCGCAACCCACGGCGGTGTGGTACGCCTGGGCGGAGGACCGCCGCTGGGCGAACCTCTTCAACAAGGACGGCCTGCCCGCCATTCCGTTCCGGACCGACCCATGAACCTCAGCATGCCCGCGTCGCAATCACGCCCTTGCTCCACTTTTCCACAATGCGGTCCGAGCACCGCCTCTTTCAACGGCCATGACGACAACGTAATTTCGCTAACGAGAACCGCATGGGCGGCTTCCCCCTCTCCTGTCCGATGTTTATCCGACATGACAGGTTTACAGACATGCACATACTTCGACTTGATGCTCGCAAAATCCGCTGTCACAGTCTGGGCACAGGCTAAATTCATCGCCGCCGAATTAACCCGGTATGTCGGCCAAGTGGGACCGCCGATATCGTGTGCCAGCAGACGGGCGGCTTTCATGTGAGCCGGCCAATTCCAGTTTCCAGACCCCTCTACCACTTGTATGATCCGCTTCGCGTGCTTCCGCTGGCTTGTTAGCCTGCCGGGCCTGTTGGTCCTGGCGACGGTGCCGGTTGTGGTGGCAAGTCCGCCGTGGTTCACGCGCAGTTGGCAGTCCGACGTGGGGCTGCCGGACAACACGGTGGTGGGCATCGCACAAACGTCCGATGGCTTCCTGTGGGTGGCCACACCCTCGGGGTTGGCGCGTTTCGATGGCTTGCGGTTCCTGATATCTATCAGTCGATCAGCGCGGCCAGATATGGTTTTACAAAGGCTTTGAGGTGGGGGTATTCCGGGCCGGGAGATTTTGCGTGTTGGCGACGTTCAAAACCCAGTGCCTCAGCGGCGCGCGGGCCGGCGGGATTTGGTATTGCGAGGGCAAGCAACTCTGGAAATTCACCGAGGGGAGCGCGCCGGTGAAGGTGGGCGAGTTGCCGGCGGGGGGGCTCCGGCTCACCCCGACGGTGGTCCACGAAGACCGTGCCGGCCGGCTCTGGATTGGCACGGGCCAGGAAGGGCTGTTCTGTTATGATGGCACGGCTTTTGAAAGGGTGCCCACTTCGCACCAGGATATCCTGGGTCTAACGGAAGACCGGGAGGGCAACCTGTGGGTCGGCACCCGCGGTGGCGGCATCAATCAAGTGAAGCCGCGGGCGGTCGAGTTGCTCACCCCCGATGCCGCGACCCCATTCGCCGGCGTGTGCTCGGTCTGCCAGGACACATCCGGCCGCCTGTGGGCGGTTGCCAAAAACAGCAGCGTGTCGTGGAGCGATGACGGCGGGTGGATCCCGATGTCTTCCAAAGACTGGGGCAAGGATATCTACGTCCAATGCGTGGCCCCCGATGCGCAGGGCGGGGTGTGGATCGGCACGAAAGCCAATGCCGCGCAGCTCTGGCGGGACGGCGCCTTCATCGCCAGTCTTGGCACCACCGACGGCTATGGCGGCGACGCCGTCGGCACGCTGGCCTTGCTGACAAGCCCGGCGGGCGAAGTGTGGAGCGGTACCCGGACCTTCGATGGCAAACATCTCGCGCTGCTGCACCGCCGCGCCGGTGGCGAGACCCGCGCATTCGAGTTGCCTGTTGCCGGCGGGCCGGTGGTGGTATTGGCGGTGGATGCCGCGGGCGATTGTTGGGCCGCCACTGCCAAGGGCTCGCTCTGGCGCGTGCGGCAGGACGATCTAACCGATGAAACCGGCCGCACCCTGGCCGGGGCGCCGCCGATCCGTTGCCTGTGCGCCGCGCCGGATGGCAGCTTGTGGCTCGGCTATGGCGGCCAGGGGCTTGGGCGACTCACGGACAGTGGCTTCAGCCATTACTGGACGGAGCAAGGGTTGCCCGACGATTATCTATCCAACATCCTCGCGGACGGCCGCGGGCGGCTGTGGTTTGCAGGCAACCGCGGGATTTTCAGCGTGCGTGCCGGGGAATTCGACGCCTTGGCGGCAGGCCGGGTGTCGCGGGTGGGCGCCGTGCTGTATGGCCAGAACGACGGGCTGTTGCGGCTGCAGGCCAGCCACGATTCCTGGCCTGGGGCGCTGCGTGATGACGAGGGCAAGTTGTGGTTCGCGATGGAGTCCGGCTTGGCGGTGGTCAATGCACCCGGCTTGCCACCACAGCCGGATCCGCCGCCCGTGCTGCTCGAAGGCGTTACCGTGAATGGTAGGACGGTGGCCGCCTACGGCGTGGGTGAGGGGGCGGCATCCGCCGCGCCGCACGAGTTGTGGCGCGGCGCGGCGCTCCTGCGCCTGCCTGCCGGATCGAAGCAGTTGGAAATTGCCTACACGGCCTTGGGTTTCACCAAACCGGAAAGCATCGGCTTCAGGTACCGGTTGGCTCCCTTGGACAAGGACTGGGTCGATGCCGGCGTGCGGCGGGTCGCCAGCTATCCGCAGCTTCCGCCGGGGGACTATTATTTCGAGGTGCTCGCCTGCAACGGCGACGGGGCCTGGAGCACCACGGGCGCGACGCTCGGCCTCAAGGTGCTGCCGCAATTCTGGCAGACGTGGTGGTTCCGGATTGCGGCGGCGCTGGTTTTGTTAGGAAGCGGGGCTGGCGCGGTCCGCCATGTTGCGACCCGCAGGATGCGGCGGCAAGTGGAACGGGCGGAACGCGCCAGGGCCCTCGAACGCGAGCGCAGCCGCATCGCCAAGGACATCCATGACGACCTCGGCGCCAGTCTCACCGAGATCACCCTGCTCAGTGAACTGGCCCAGAGCGGTGAGGCACCGGCTGCCGAGGTGCGCTCCGACATGCGCAAGATCGCCGCCCGCACGCGGCAACTGACCCGGACGCTCGACACCACGGTGTGGGCCGTCAATCCGCGCAACGACACCCTCTACAGCCTGGTTTCCTACACCTGCCATCACGCCGAGGATTTTTTGAAAGCGGCGGATATTCGCTGTCGCATCGATGTGCCGAGCCAAGTGCCGGAGCAGGTGTTGACCGCGACCGTGCGTCACGAGGTGTTTTTGATAGTCAAGGAAGCCCTGCACAATGTGGTCAAGCACAGCAGAGCCTCCGAAGTGACGCTGCGCGTGACGACGCGTGCCGCTGGCGTGACCTTCGTGGTGGAGGACAACGGCAGGGGTTTCACGCCGGCCACGGTTCGGTTAGGCGGCGCGGGCAGGGAAAGGAACGGCTTGTCTAACATGTACCAGCGTGCCGCGGAAATCGGCGGCAGCCTGGAGTTGCACAGCACGCCGGGACAAGGGACGCGGATTCAACTGGACATTCACTTCGATCTAACATGAGAAACCGGAGCGAAAGAACCTGGCGGCGCGGTGTCACTCATTTGAACGACTTGCGCCCCCCGGCAATCCATTCAAACTGCGTCAAGCAATGCAGGCCGGCCCGCCGAATCCACCACCAACCCAAGCGCATCCAATGACCATCACCGTGGCCATCGTGGAGGATGATGCGGGCACGCGCGAGGCGCTCGGTCGCGTCATCGGGCGTTCGCGCGGGTTTCGTTGCGTTGGCTCCTACGCGTCCGGCGAGGAAGCCCGGCGCGAACTGCCGGTACTCCAGCCCGATGTGATTCTCATGGACATCAACCTGCCGGGCATCAATGGCGTGGAGTGCGTGCGCCAGCTCAAGGCGCTACAGCCGGCCCTCCACATCGTCATGCTCACGGTCTATGAGGACTCGGACCTGATCTTCGAAGCGCTCGCCGCCGGCGCCACCGGCTACTTGCTCAAGCGCACGCCGCCCGCGGAAGTGCTCGAAGCCATCCGCGATGTCCATGCCGGCGGCGTGCCCATGAGCAGCCACATCGCACGCAAGGTCGTGCAATCCTTCCAAACAGCCAGGCCCGCCACGGAAACCGACACCCTTTCGCCGCGCGAACAGGAAATCCTCGACTGGCTCGCCCAAGGCTACCTCATCAAGGAAATCGCAGGGCGTCTCGGTATCGGCTTCGACACCGTGCGCACCTACATCCGCCGCATCTACGAAAAACTCCAGGTCCACTCCCGCGCCCAGGCCGTCGCCAAATACCGCAGGCTTTGAGCCAGGGGAGTGTGGTCCGTTGTCGGTGGTCCGTCGTCCGTGGTTGCGACAACGGACAACGGACAACGGACAACTCTTCCCCTCCCCCCGTGTCACTCATTTAGCCGACATGACAGGTTTCCGGATTTCCGCATACTTCGCACGTCACGTCCGGTTTCCGAGCGGCGTTGGCGGCGACGGACGACACTCCTGCCGCCCCTACCCCATGCCCGGAAACCAGGCCGACACCATGCCTAACAACCACCCAACCCCAACCTAACAAAGACAAAACATCCATGAAGACCATCCATCAACTTAGAGATACCATCACGCACTCCACCCGCGACTTGGCCGTGGCTGCGCTGGTCGTTGCAGTAGCCGGACTGTCCGCCGTTCCGGCGCAGGCGAATACCCTCACGTTCCCCCGCTCGCAGACCCTCGACGGCTGGCATGAACGCGCGTATGTGGGCGGGGTCTGGACCGATCTGGCGCCGGATGTCAAGAGTCTGGTTTCAACCGACGGTAACGGCGACTTGCGCGGGTTTACGGGCGGTGCGGGCACTGCAACGGTGTGGCTCCGTTCGCCGGAGTTCACGCTCGAGCTTGCGGGTGACCTGACCATAGCCCAGGCCTACATAGCCAGTAGCAGGACCATGCCCGCCTCTGATGCGTTGGTGCCCGCCACCAAAGCATCCGACGGCTTTGCGGGCATTGCCTTGCGCGATGTGAGCACGGGCAACTTCGTGCTCACCCGATCCGCTGCCACAGTCTGGGCCCAGGTTAAGTTCACCGCCGCCGAATTAGCGCCGTATGTCGGACAAGTGTTGACCGTCGATCTGATAAGCCAGAGCGCGGTCGGCGATTCGTTATCTGTGAACCGGCCGATTACGGTTCCCGGGACTCTCGGATCCGTTCCCTCCGACCCGTATGGGTTATGGAGCAATCGCACCTTCGCCAATGGCGCCTTGACCGACCAGGATCCCGCCCACGACCCGGACGGCGATGGCCTGACCAATCAACAGGAATTCGCCTTCGGCCTCGATCCGACCACGGGGGCCTCGTCCAACCCGATCAGCGAGCAACTCGATCCAGCCACCGGCACCTTCAAATACACCCGCTTGGCCAGTTCCGACCTCGACCACACCGTCGAGTTCAGCGCAGATCTATCAATATGGGATCCGGCCACCTACCCCGAGTCGATCGGCGATCCGGATTCCAACGGCGTGCGAATCGTCGCGGTCACGGTCACCGACTCGCCGTCAACGGCAAGATCTTCGTGCGGGTAAAAGCCGAGTGAGGCGTTGTAGCGGCGGTCTGTGACTGCTTTTCCCCTGCGGGAAAAGTCGCTGTTAGAAGATAGAAGAAGTGTCGACACAATCCATAATCCTTAGCGCCCCGGCGATCAACTCTTCCTCTTCTCTTGCGTCTTGTTTCTTGCAGTCTTGAGTCCTCCATGCTTTCCGGAGTTAATGGGTTTTCTCCGGAATCCCGCGGGGCCGCTGGTGCGCAACGGCGGCTCGGCAATTTGCTTATCTAAATGTAGTCAAGGACTTCAGTCCGTTCTTC
The DNA here is from genome assembly GCA_026397725.1 of Verrucomicrobiota bacterium. Lineage (GTDB taxonomy): Bacteria > Verrucomicrobiota > Verrucomicrobiia > Verrucomicrobiales > Akkermansiaceae > Luteolibacter. The sequence goes on from JAPLUI010000402.1 coordinate 7,456, forward strand.
CAAAAAAGAGTGGACTGAAGTCCTTGACTACGTTATCATCCCTGCAACTCCCGTGTCTATTCCTAGACACCCCTATTCCCATGAACCACCCCGCAACTCTTCGCACCGCTCTCGCCGTGATCGGAAGCCTCTGCGCCTTGCCATCTAACATTGATGCCGCGCCGCCCGATGCGACCAAGGATTACATCGACGCCACGTTCACCTACAATCTGGGGCCGACCGGCGCGCGCGGGTGGATTTTCAGCACGGGCAACGAATGGATGTTCGTGCCGGAAGGACTGACCAGCGAGAGCCGTCAGATCAAGATCACCGCGGTGGAAAAAGGGTCACCGGCCGATGGTGTCCTGCAAGTGGACGATGTGATCCTGGGCATTGGCGCGGGCGTATTCACCGAGGATGCCCGCAAGTCATTGGGCGTGGCAATCGGCGAGGCCGAGAAGGTGGAACACAAAGGCAAACTACCCCTCAAGATTTGGCGCAAGGGAACCATCATGGATAACGTCACCATTCCGCTGGCGGTGATGGGTGCCTACAGTGCTACCGCTCCCTACGATTGTCCCAAATCCGCACGGATCCTCGCCAACGCTTGCAAATACCTCGAGACCCACACCACCTTCAATGCCGGCAACGAAGGCAACGCGGTGCTCGGTTTGGCGCTGCTGGCCGCCGGGCGTCCCGACGACCTGCCCAAGGTGCAGGCCTACGCCCGCAAAGTCGCCGCGGGAGATGGCAAACTCACCGTGCCCTTGAACGAAATGTGTGCCTGGCCGTGGGGGTATAACAACACGTTCTTGTGCGAGTATTCTCTAGCAACCGGTGACCAGGAGGTGCTCCACGCCATCAGTGAATATACCATCACTTCCGCGCGGGGCCAGAGCTGGTGCGGCACCTACGGCCACGGCATGGCATGGCCCAAGCCGGACGGCTCGTCAACCCACGGCATCGTGCCTCCCTATGGCGCGTTAAACCAGGCGGGATTGCTGGTCAGCATCGGCATTGTGTTAGGCGACAAGTGTGGCATCAAGGACCCGGAGATTGCTCCGGCCATCGAGCGCTCGCGCCGCTACTTCGGTTACTTCGCCGGCAAGGGCGCTGTGTCCTATGGCGAATCGCCGGCCGAGGAGTTGCACGACGACAATGGCAAGAACGGCGAGGCCGCATTGTTGTTAGCCTTGCAAAGCCAGGCCGACATGAGCCCGCAGGTCCAGTACTTCGCCAAATCCTGCACCGCCGCCTACGCCCTGCGCGAATTCGGCCACTGCGGGCCCTACTGGGCAAAACTCTGGCAGCCCATGGCCGTCAACCTCGCCGGCCCCGAGGCATTGGCCGCCTACTTCAGGAAAATCGCCTGGGAACTCGATATGACCCGCCGCTGGGACGGATCCTTTGTCTATCAGGGATCCACCGGCGGCAAACCCGGCGCTGAGGGCAGCATGGGCCCCGGCAGTAACACCGGTGCCTTCATGTTGACCTATGCATTGCCACTGAAGAAGATTTGCCTAACAGGAAAAGAGTCCAACCCCAAACACCGGATCCCCTCCAAGGATGTGAAGGAAGCCATGACCGACGGGGTGTGCAGCCTGCGCAATGACTTGAAGGCAGCGAGCGCCAATCAATTGGTCGACGCCCTGTCGAGTTGGTCGGCGCAAAAGCGCGGGTGGGCGGCGCAGGAACTCGCCGGCCGCACCACCGAGGTGGCGGCGCTGGTTCCCAAGCTGCTGGAAATGGCCGAGGCCAAGGACGTCAACACGCGGATGGGAGCCACCAAGGTGCTGACGCTCATTCAGGACGAGCGGGCGTTGCCGGTGCTGGTGCGCCGGCTCAATGACAGTGACTATTATGTGCGCTGGCCGGATTTCCGCCTGCCCAACGCAATCGTCAATCTCCTCTCGAAGCATCACTACGAGGAGGGCATCGCTGCGGCCATGCTCTTCCCCAAAGTCGTGTTGAACCGCTCGCGGCTCGATGCCAACACCTGCATGGAGGCTTTGCGGCGCTATGGCTCCACGGCCAGGTCCACCTTGCCGGCGCTGGAACATTGGAACACCCATTGCCCGCCACCGCCGGTTGAAGGATTGAGCAACGGCCAGCTTTCCCCGACCATCGCGGCCATTGAAAATGATAGAAACCCGCCGCCCAAACTCAACACCTTCAAGACCATCGAGTCCGCCGCGGTAACCCCGGAGGTCATCACCAAGCCGGTGACCACCACCCGCTTGAAAGCCGCGGCCAAAAGCATCGCCGGCAACCCGTTGATCTATACCTGGAGCAAGGTCCGGGGCGCGAGGCCCGTCACATTCAGCCCGAATGGCACCAGCGCCAGCTCTAACAGCACCGCCGCCTTCACCATCCCAGGAACCTATATCCTGAAGCTGACCGTGTCCGATGCCTTGTTAGGCGATACCGAGGGTTATGGCGGCGTGTCCGTCAATCCAACCGTCATGTTCAAGGACGGGAGGAACGTGACCAACCGGCCGCCGGTGGCCACGCCGCAGAGCGTGACGCTGGCCGAGGACACCTCCACGGCGATCAAGCTCGCCGGCACCGATCCCGAGGGCTACGCGATTGACTATGCGTTGGCGGATTTGCCGGCCCACGGCACCTTGTCCGGCACGGCCCCGGATCTAACGTACACTCCGCCGCTGTATTTCAAGGGTGCGGCCAGCTTCACCTTCACTGTGACCGACAGCGAGGGGCAGGTGTCCCAGCCCGCCACGGTGAGCATCAACGTGACCCATGTGAACCATCCGCCCGTGGCCCGTTATCGGAGTCTGCCGGTGGCGCTCAACACGCCCGCCGAGATCCAGTTGACCGCCAGCGACATTGACAAGGACCCGCTGACCTATACGGTGCTGACCCGCCCCGCCCATGGCACGCTGGCGGGCACCGCGCCCAGGTTCAAATACACCCCGGCGGCGGGTTACAAGGGCAAGGATGGCTTCACCTTCAAGGTCAATGATGGCAAGGCGGATTCCGAGCCGGCCACCGTCGCCTTCAACATGGGCGCACTGGCCGCCGGCATTTTCTCCGAGTTCTATCAGTGGCCCGACCTGTCAAGTCCCGAGCCCTGGCAGGACATGGCGGGCCGCAAGCCGGACACGAACCGGATTGATGCGAAGCTGCGGATTGCCCACACGGATTTTCCCCCGAACGACGAGGACCATTTCTGTTCGCGCCACACCGGCTATCTCAAGATCGACACCGCCGGCGACTATCAGTTCTCCCTCAGCGCCGATGACTGGACCAAATTGTGGATGGATGGGAAGCTCGTCATCGAGCAGTCGGGAAATAGTTGGAATGCCGGAGCGCTGCCCCTCACACCCGGGTATCACGAGTTCAAGGTCGAGTACACGGAATCCTACGGCGACAATTTCGTCATTTTCTCGTGGTCCGGCCCGGGCGCCTCCGGAGAAGTGCCTGCGGGAGCGTTCTTCCATCTATCAGATATAAAGTAGCCTGGCGGCAGCACTCCGAATTTTTGTGACCCGCCCCAGGACCCACCAACACATGCCACACGCAATGTCAAACCAATCATGAATAACAAACTAATAGGAATCGCCGGCGCATTGTTCGCCGGTTTCACACCCCACGCCCATGCCCAGTATCCGGGTTGGCAGCATCAGGGCTCCTGCTTCATCATCACCACGCCGGAGGGGGCTGACCTCCCGGCCACGGCCGCGGAGCGGAACTTTCCGCTGCTGCTGCGCCTCAACAAGGACTGGTTCGATTTCAGCCAGGCGAAGCCCGATGGCGCGGATCTGCGGGTTTCCGCCGGGGGCCGGCCGCTGCCATATCAGATAGAAGATTGGGATGCCGCCAACGGCAGCGCCAGCGTGTGGGTGAAGGTTCCGGCCATCAAGGGCAACGCGCAGCAGGAGATCAAGCTGCATTGGGGCAAAGCCGACGCCGCCAGCGAATCCAACGGTGCCGCCGTGTTCAACGCGGACAACGGGTTTGTCACGGTCATGCACATGGACGAAACGCTCAAGGATGAGGTCGGCACGATCACGCCGGTGAATGCCGGCTCGACGGTGGCCGGCGGTGTGATCGGCAAAGGCCGGAATCTGGTCGCGGGCAAGGGGATCAATGGCGGCGACCACATCAGGAATTTCCCGTTCAGCAATAATCCGTTTACGTCCGAGGTCTGGTTCCGGCCTGAGGCAGTCGGCGCGGCCGTTTTCGGCTGGGGCCGCTATGCCACGCGCTTCAATGGAAATACCGGGGATGGTAATGAAGTGGCCATCAACATCGGATCACCGCCGAGTATTTCCTGGGGATCCGATGGTCCGGGCGGCGCGAATGCAACGACCTTCCCGATGCTTGGGCAGTGGTATCATGTGGCGGCAACGTATGCAAACGGGGTCAGCCAGATCTTTGTGAACGGTAAGCTGGAAGACAGCCGTAAGGGCGGGCCGACTGCAATGTCAATCATGAATGATGTCGGCATGACGATCGGCGGGATGCGGGGCACTTACCAGTTTGCCGGTGACGTTGACGAGGTGCGGGTTTCGTGCGTCGCGCGTTCCGCTGACTGGATGCGGCTGGAATACGAGAACCAGAAATCCGGCCAATCCCTGGCCGGGTGTCTGGTGCAGCCGGGCAACACCTTTGCGGTCACCCCGGGGGCGATCCAACTCGATGAGGGTAAAAGCCTGACGGTCACCGCCCAGGCCGGCGGCGCGCGCAAGCTCTATTGGATTGTCAAACGCGGCGGCAAGGAGACGGTGGCCGCCGTCGATCAATTCAGCTACAACTTGGAGGCGGGCCGGGTGGCGGGCAACACCGATTATGTGTTGCAGCTCAAGGCGGTCTATCCGAATGAGGTCAGGACGCGCGACATCGCCGTGAAGATCAAGGAGCAGATCCCGGAACCGGTGGTGGCCCTGGATGCCGCCGCAGCCTGGAACGGCCGGGACACCATCGAGGTGGTCCCGGACATCAGCAACCTCGCGGCGATGAAAGCCAAGCGCGCGGGAGACCTGACGTACAAGTGGACCGTGGCCGGCGGCGCGGTGATCAAGGAGATCGCTTCTGACAAATTGATCCTCAAGCGCTCACAGTGCGGTAACAAAATCACCGTGAAACTCGCGCTCGGCAACGGCGGCGCGGACACCCTCGCCACCGCGTCCATCCAGGTAACCGAGCCCAAGCAGGACGCCTGGGTGCAGCGCGTGCCGGCCAAGGACGAGCAACCCGAGGACAACCAGTTCTACGCCCGCGACGACAAGAACGAAGGCACGCTCTTCTACAATGGCACCTTGGAGCAAGCTGCCGACTCGGTGTTTCTCAAACTCTATGCCGATGACAAGCTTATCAAAACCGAAAGCCTGAAACCCGCGACCGACAAGTCCTACGCGTTCACCCTGAAACTCAAGCCGGGCCTGATCCAATACAAGGTCGAGTTCGGCACCAGGACCGGCGCCACCGAAAAGGTGGAGAAAACCGTCAGGAATCTCATCTGTGGCGACGCCTATTTCATCGACGGCCAGTCCAATGCCGAAGCCACCGGTCCTAACAACGGCCCGGACGAGGACCCGCTCACGCCCATCAACAACTGGATCAGGAGTTACGGCAACCAGCTTGAAGGCACGACAAAAGGCGGCTGGGGCAACGCGGTGCGCACCCATATCTGGGGCAAACCGAATTACGGCGATCACCAGATCGGCGCCTGGGGCATGGTGCTCGCCACCAACCTGGTGAGCAAATACAGCATCCCGGTCTGCTTCCTCAACGGCGCGTATGGCGGCACCCCCATCTGGCATCACCAACCGAACCAAACCAACCACTCTGACGCAAGCGGCGCGTTCTATCAGAACCGTTACAAGATCTACGGCTGCATGCTCACGCGCGTGACAGCGGCCAAGCTGACCCACGGCATCCGCGGCGTCTTCTGGCACCAGGGCGAGAACGACAGCGGCGCGGGCGCTCCCACCGGCGACTGGAACTACAAATCCTATCAACAATACTTTATCGACATGACCGCGGCCTGGAAGCAGGATTATCCGAACATCAGGAACTATTATGTCTATCAGATATGGCCGCTGCCCTGTGGCATGGGTCCCAAGGACGACCAGATCCGCGAGGCGCAGCGCACCCTGCCCGCGCTCTATTCCAACCTGCGGGTGATGTCCACCATCGGCGCCGCCTCCGAACACGCCGGCCGCGGGTCGTGCCATTTCGACCTGCCGACCTATGCCAAGTTCGGGATGTACATGAGCCCGCTGGTCGAGCAGGACGTCTATGGGTTCAGGCCGCAACAAGCGGTCACCGCGCCCGACCTCAAGCGCGCCTGGTTCACCAGCGCCGCCAAAAACGAGATCGCGCTGGATTTCGGCCAACCGGTGGTCTGGAAGGATGATTGCAAGGCCAGCATCTATCTGGATGACGTGATTGCCCCCATCAACACCGGCAAGGCCGATGGCAACCTCATCACCCTCCAGTTGTCCAAACCCGGGACCGCCAAAACCATCACCTATCTGTCAGGCAAGGACTGGGACGGCAAACCGGAAAAACTGCTCATCGGCACCAACGGCATCGGTGCGCTGACCTTCGCCGACGTGACCATCGAGGCCCAGGACAAGTGAGCAGTGCAAGGATAGGACGTTGCGTCGGGGAGCGCCGGCATCCTGCCGGCAGCGTTTGGCATCCTGCCAAACGCCTCTTCCGGGCAGGATCCGTCATGGTCCCGCCCGCGGTGGTGGCTTTCCGAATATCCAATGCAAGAGCTTCGCCGCATGTGCCGATAGATAGACGCCCCAAAGAGTATCCGGCAGGATGCCGGACACAGCCGGCGGGACGCCGGCACTCCCCAATTTATTCGCGCAGTTTGAAATATCACAATGATCGAAACATGAAAATAAATATGAAAAACACAAAGTTGGTCGGGATGGCCGCGTTGTTGATGGCGGGATTAAGCGCCGTGTGTCTGGCACAGGACAATCCGGTGGTGGACACCACCTGCACCAACAACCTGGCGCAGGCCGGGGCGCTCGATCCCGCGCAGTTGTTTCTAACACCGCCTGAAGCGGCCAAGCCCGGAGTGCTTTGGATGTGGATGGGCTCGAATCTCAGCGAGTCCGGCATCAAGCAGGATTTGCAGGCGCTCAAGGCCGCTGGATTCGGTCGCACGACGATGTTCAACGTGGCCGACATCATCACCCCCTGCGCTTATGACATCCCAAACTCTCCGACCCCCGAACGGATCGCATGGACCGAACCGTGGTGGAATTTGGTCAGAGTCGCGGCGGAGGAATCCAAGCGCCTGGGCATGGATTTCGGGATCTTCAATAGTGCCGGATACGAGGCCAGCGGGGGCGTCTGGATCCCGCCCCAACACGCCATGAAGGAAATCTGTTTTTCGGAGACCGCCGTGGAGGGCGGCCAGAGGCTCAAACTTCAAATCCCCGTACCCGGGATTGATTTGCATACCTATCAGGGAGAACCCAGCATGGTGCATAACACCACCAGCGGTGCGCTGGAATATCCGATCATCCCTGAACGCAAGACCGCTTACCTCGATATCGCCGTGCTGGCCCTGCCGGCCGAAGGCATCGTCACAACCGGCCAGATCGTCGATTTGTCCGGCAAAATGTCGTCCGCCGGCGCGATCCAATGTGACCTGCCGGAGGGTAAATGGAAGATCTATCGGTTCGGACACACCATCATGGGCAACGGCTTGCATCCGGCGCAATCCAAGGCCAGGGGGTTCGAGTGCGACAAGATGAGTCGCGAGGCGGTGGAATTCCATCTCGACCACATCATCGGTGATATCCGGAAACATGTCGGTGATCTGATAGGAACCGGTCTGACCCATGTGCATTTTGATAGTTACGAAGCCGGGACCCCCTCGTGGACGCCGCGCATGCGCGAGGAATTCTCCAGCCGAAGAAGATACGATTTGCTGCCATATCTTCCGACTTTCGCCAAACGCATGATCAACAGCGAGCAGGAAACCAAAAAATTCAAACAGGATTTCGACGCCACCATCAAGGACCTCTACAGCGAGGTTTACTTTGCCACCATTCAACACAAACTGCATGGCGCCGGGCTGGACTTTCTCTGCGAACCCTACGGCGGCCCCTGGCGTCAGGATGACGTGGTGCCCAAAGTGGACCGGATCATGACTGAATTCTGGACGGGCGGCGGCAGATATTCCGGCAACAAACCCGGAGAATACACGCCCTTTGAGGTTGAGCCGACCATTGCGGCACTGCGCAAG
>JAPLUI010000347.1 GCA_026397725.1 Verrucomicrobiota bacterium
AAGATGTTTGGGCCGCAGCGAGCGCCGGGATTTAGCCACCCCGCTGTGGCTAAACCGGGAGAGCTGCAGGTACACCATTCCTTATTCCGAAGATTTCAACATTCAACATTCAACTTCCAACATTCAATGATCAAGTAAGAGAGCAAGACATGACCCCGCAGCGGCACTGCTGCCACCCGCAAACCCATGCGCGGATGATTCACGAATTCGTCTGAAACGCCAAAAAAGTGCCAACTCATTTTCCGCCTGGATCGGGAACTGTGAACTTTCGGAGGTGCGCCCGGTGCGTTCGGTCACGCACGGCTTTCAACCGCCTGCATCTAACATTCTTAACTCCGCCTGGAACCCTCGAAACCCGGTCCCTGATTTGTGTATAAAGACCAGGGTCCGGACCGGAGGGCGGGGAAATGGGGGATGATAGACAGGGTTGCGTGGCAAGTTCTGGGGTTAGCGTTCCAGCACGCGGTAAAATGCTTTCGTCTGGCTTACCGGTGCTCGATCCGTGTAGGTGTTTCGCGGCGCGGTGGCGGCGAGGTTTTCCGCAATCACCAGCCAGCTTGCCAGATCAGCCGAACGCTCCACCGCATAAGTCATACCTGCCAGCGAATCCCATGAGACTTGTGCGATGATGGCTCCCTCCGCTTCCTTGCGCTCCGCTTGAAACGCAATGGGTCGGGCTAGCGGGGCATAACTGTAAACATCGGCGGACTCCAATACGATCAAACGGTAGAACGCCTGGCCGAAGGGGGCCACGGTCGTATCGGCTACCGTGTTGACCGGAGGCGTGGCCTGCACGTTGCGCCCGATCACTGCCCAGTTCATCAGATCGTAGGAGCGCTCCAAGTTGTAGAGCCTGTTCGCGACCGAGGCCCACGCAATGGCGAATCCGCCCCCGGCTGCCGCGCTTTGCCGTGCGATGTCGCCAATCCGCAGGACAGACGATGCGTCGCGCGGATTGGTGCCCGCAAGGTATTCGGCGAGGTTGCTCTGGCCATCGCCGTCCGCATCGGCGGCAGCATCCGAGGCATCGATGGGATTGAGGTGATTGTCACGTTCCCAGACATCAGGCATGCCATCCCCATCGCCATCAAGAACCTCAAACCCGAACACGAAGTCAGCCGCCATCGTGTTGCCGGCTGGATCGCTGATGGCGTTGGCCGCGATGGTGAGCCGATAGTTGCCATCAGGCAAAATACCAACCGGCAATCCTGGAAACAGGATCTGAGCCACATTCGTCCCGGGATCGTAAGCAAGCGAGAGTGCCGAAACCGGCACCGGCACATTGGTATTGGTGTTAAGCAACTGCAAATCATCCGTCGTCAGTGAGGCCTGAACCGATTGGTCAAAACTCAAGCGCAGGTGCGGCACGCCGGCAATGACTTCGAATCTCGACTCCAGAACACGCACCGGCAGGTCAAACCCGATCCGATCATACCATAGTCGGAAACCCGCTCCCCAGGTGTCGGCGTGAAACTCGATCGATGCGATGTGATCGAGCCTTGGCACGCCTGAAACGGTACGTCGCCAGCCGTTCGCCACCGAATCCGACGCGCGCAACGGCACGAGAAACTGCCGCCATTGATTCAATGCGGTGTTGAGAGGATCCGTCCTGTAACCATTCTGATAGAACCGGTAATCGAACCAACCGCCATTTGCATCGCGCATGCGCACCCACGGGCTGTTCTCCTGGAACCCCCAGTCGTTAGAGTTCTCGGCGTAAATCGAGAAATAGAGATGGTTCGCCCCGGTTAGATCCCAGTCGGCATGTTCGGCCGGGGGGAAACGCAACCAGGTGTCATATCCCCCGTCCGTCATGAAAAGAACCGACGCCGTGCCCAGCACTTTGCGTGCGAGGTCGTTGCTGGTTGAAGCACTCGAGCCGTCCGCTCCGGCGAGCCACAGCATGGCGTTGCTCTCAGCCAGGTCGCATGCTGGCCGCCGAACGGGAGGCGCAATATCCACGCTGAAAGAGCCCAGTGATTGAGCATAGGCAAGCGAGTTGCCAGCAGCATCGTAAACCTGCGCAGCTTGGAGCATGACCGTATAAGTGCCGTTGTCGCTGCTGTCCCACACTCCACCCGGGCCGGGACACCAATAGCCGACGCTCCGAGTCGGACCGTCATGCCAATCGTCCACGCCGGTAAAAATTGGGAGCTGCGAAATACCATTGGGACCCCTCACCAGGAGGTCCCCCGTACCCAGGGAAGCAGCATCTATCAGACTTGGGTCGGAATAGGTCACATTCAAGGAACTTCCTGCGCCGCCCGCATCGGTCACGTTGGTTGCCGTCAAACTGGCCGTGGGCGCAGTGGTGTCCGCAGTCACCGGCCCAAGGAGCGTCCAGTCATACAGATGGATGACCCCGTCGCCCATGACTTGCGTCGCACTTAAGCGTACGATTCTTGCGACGACGGGCGCGGGGGGGAAGAACTGCGTCACTTGCCGGTTATTGGCAGGGGCGGCCTCGTAGAGTTGCCGGTAGGTCCCGGAACGTGCGGTGAGGTCCGCCTGGGTATCCGCTGTCTCAATATTGAGCAGGTACGCCGGAGGTGTGGCGGAGCCTGCACCATAGAATCGAAAACCGCGGAGAGTTTGGGATTCGGTGAAAGTGACCTGCACCTGAGCTGGATTCTCACTGCTCGTTCGGTATAACGTGCCGAGGTCCTGATCAAAAAGGTGGTCCACCGAGCCCATGTCCGGGGGGGTGCAAGCCACGATGGCCTTGTTGGCGGCGACCAGTCTCCGCACCTTGATGGCGGACGCCTCAAACCGCAGCAACTGTGCGGTCGCCATGCTGCCCGATGGAAAGGCCACACCGGTGGCATCGAGAACCTGGTTTGATTCAAGGCGCACCTCGTAATCTCCCTGATCTGCATCCCGCCATGTTCCTGCCGGGGCGGGAATTGCATAGAAGGCGGTGAGGTGACGAGGATCGGTTCCTGCTACGACTTGGGACAGCGTGGCGAGACGATCATAGGCGTTGGGGCCGGTCACGCGCACATCGCCGTCGCCCAGAGTGCTTTGATTCACCCCGCGCGCATCATAGTACCGCACGGAGAAACCGAGGTTGGAGCCAATGATGAATCGTGGCATAGAGGCAATTGCCTCGCGCTGGCGAAAGAGACCGGAGCCGGCTTGGTAGCTGTTGAAGTCCCAGATGTACTTGAACCAGTTGGCCTGGCGGCCGTCGCTATTGGTACCCGCGTTCCGCGGCATCATGCCCCAGAACCAGTTGAAGTAATCGCGCTGGGAATCAGGAGCCGGACCAAAGCACCACGTGAAACTGCTCACCGGCGTGACGGTTCCGGTTAGGTTCGGGAAGTTCGACCAGTCAAAGGCGCTGCTCTGCACGACGCTCGTGTTGCCATAGTCGTAGTGGCCGGCGGCGTTGGCGGGGACTTCGCAAGTGCCCACCCCCGCCGTATGGCCGGGAGACTCCAGTGCATTGGCGGCGTAGTTGTCCCAAGGCGTGACGGGAGGCTGCAACTGCCAGCCGCCGTATGGCCGTGCCATCGAATCTTCAGTGCGATGACCCAAGTTATGCAGCATGCAATCCACGCCGCGCTCGTAGTTGAATCCGTAGCCGGCAATGGCCCGATCAAACGGGATACCCGGAAACGTGCTCCCATTGATGTAGAAGGCGTTGGGGCCTGCCATCCAGGTTTCACCAAACAGATCGATTTCAGCAGGTGGCCCAAAGCACCAGATCTCATCCACCGCGCCGCTGTTTACCAAAGCCACCAAACCTTGCTTCTCCACCAGACGCTCGAAATCCGTGGCCTGTCGGTGCCAGGGCCCGCTCGACCGCCATGCATTGACCCAGCCGTCCGGCGTTGGGCGATAGCCGTCCACCTGATCGGGAAAATCATCCAGATCCCGAAACTCCACCACTTGGATGTCGATCGCTCCGCCCGTGGCAAACTCCAGGTCGCGCTCGAATTGCTGTGCCAAACGATGAGGATCGCCCCAGCCAAACACCTCGTGTAGCCGTCGGCCACCCTCCGAGGGCACCCGCGGGTCGAAGCTCAAGACGATCGCTTTGATCGTCTGGCGCGGATTGTCCGCCGACGCCACGAACTGGCGCGGCACGAACGCGGAGGTGGCCAGATGAAACTCGTTATTCCCCGAGATCTCGTAGTATTGGATGCGGATGCGATACGTCCCGACAGACAGTCCAATCGACCTGTCGCCGCCCGTCACCCCCTGGCCGCGTCCCCACCCGTTATCCAGCAGTTCCCCCGCTTCAAACACATCGTCGTGGTCGAGGTCGATCCACATGCGGCTACCATCATCGCTGGCTGTGGCGAACCGCTGTCCGGCTTGGGTGACCTGAAGAAAACCGTCCCACTGCACCGAAAAACTGTCCCAATCCGCGTCGCTGCCGCCCGTGATGCCCACGCCGGCGCGCGCTCCCCAAGTGGCGGTAGTAAAAGAAAGGTTGGTGTCGATGCGCGTCCCCGCTATGATTTGGGTCGTAACCCAGTCATCTGCATTGGTGACTCCTTGAAGGCTGCTGTTCACATAACTGCCAACCAGGCCGGGCGTGGTCAGCGTCGAATCGGCAAACAAGCTCGCGCCGACCAAATCCGGCGCGGCCTTGGCTGTGTTCGGGGCCGTGATGGTACCAATGAGAGCCAAGGCAAATCCAGCCAACCTCTTCCTGTTGACTCTTCTCTTCACAAAGTGTGTCGGTGTTGCGGCAATTGGTGAAGCAGTGATCTTGCCGGTGCCTGGCTCTCTTCTTAACATAGGTTCGGTTGGAATAGGGTGAGCGCAAATCGATCAAGCCGCTTCGCCAGATGAACCGGATCCATGTTCATTGGATTTCGAGACGGATGACACCGTGGTGGGGAATGGTCGCTGGATGCCGATTCCCGATGAGTTATGGCTGCGCCGCTGCCACGCGTGCGAACAGGCTGCTCGGGAGCGGGCCGGTGATGGTGACATCAACTGTCTGGACACCGTTGCCATCCGGCGTGCCGGGCACCTGACTCGCGGTCGCGGTGAGATCCTCCGCCCAATCCTGCAGGTCCGTGGAGGTGAAGACATGGTAGGTGAGACCGCTGGCCGCAAGCCGGGTGTAGCTGAACTTGCCGGTGGCGTTGTCGAGCGGCACCGTGATCGGGTTGAGCGACGAGCCGAGGACGGGATTGAGGCCGAAGGCGAATTCCTGTTGGTTGGTCATGCCGTCGCCATCCGGGTCCGCGGTGGGCTGCTTTTGCTCGGTGCTGAGGGCCGTCGGCGTGTTGAACGCCGCGCTGTCGATCCACGTGGTGTAGGGATCTGTCACCACCCCAACGAGGGCCGCCACTTCCGCATCACTGAGCACGTCACTGTAGAGGCGGAAATCAGAGATCTCACCGCGGAACGGACGGTTGTTGATATCTCCGCTGGCAGATCCAATATAAGCGTTGGCCAGGAAAACCGCGGTTATGGAGGAGGTATAGTTTTCGGTGTTGGTAGGCACGCCATCATAGTAATACTTCACGGTTTTCGCGATACTGTCATAGACGATCGCCACATGATGCCAGGTGCCAAGCGACCACTCGCTCACCATGTTGGACTGCGCACGCTCCGGATCAGCGCCATAGATGGCCGCCACCATGCCACGGTAACCATTGTAGGTAGTCAGGGCGACATGCACATAATGCGGTCCCCAGCCGGGTTCCTGGTAAAGTGCCATCCGATAGCCATCATAATCAGCGGCATTTTGCGTGGGTTTCAACCAGGCGCACATGGTGAACGCCGCAGATTCCCCGTCCCCGAGTGCCGGGACCGAGCAGGCACCTGTGGCGGCGGTGGTATCCAGGGAGCCCGAGTTCATATAACCGGTTCCGTAGGTCGCTGCGCCCTTCAGGGTGCCGTGCTTGGCGTTGCCGGATGAGTCGTCGCAGTTGCCATTGAATGTGTAATTCACCAGCAAGGTGACGGGCTTATCCTTGAGAGTGAAGTCCTGGTCAGGATTGGCTGCGACCACCGCCGTGAATGGTGCCGGAGCCGTGTCAACCATGGTGCGTGCTGGCAGCACTGTGGCTGTCAGGGTGTAGGTCTCCCCGGGCTTGACCCTGATTGAGTAAGTGCCATCCGCAGCGGAGGTGGTGTCGGCATATGGCTCCCTGCCACCGCTGGCGGTGATGAGAACCCCACCCACGGCCGTCGTGTCAGCCAAACTGACCTTGCCGCTAATGGTGGTCTCGGTCCACTCGGTGAAACTGGCCGCGATGCTGCCGTCAGCCGCCACGCCGGCCATCGTGTAGGTCTGCGCATCGGGAGAGGTCACCGTGACGGCACCGGTGTCCAACATGATGCCGGTCACGTCAAAATACTTGTCCGGTGTGATGATGAAAGGCTGGTCCGTGCCTTTCGGCACTGCCACGGCACCCACCGGACTGATGGTTCCGCCCGCGTCGGCAGAAGCCATGACCGTCCAAAAATCGGTGGGCGGAGTGAACGCATAGAGGGCGGCGACAGCTTCGGCGGTAATCGCGGAGTCGTAGAAATTCACCTCCGCCATTTTGCCGTTCAAATAGCCGGCACCTCCGTTTGAGTAATTGGAAAAACCAAGGAAGAAAGTGCTGGCTTCCGGCAGACCGGTGTTCATCATGCCATTATCATTGTGGTTAGCTTGCAACATCCCGTCGAGGTAGAGGCTCATGTGGGTACTGCTGATCGATTGATCATGCACCGCGGTGATCATGTGCCAGGTCCCGTCGTCGAGGGAGATCGTGGTCTGTGCGGTGGAGACTCCACCTAACGAATGACCGTTCACCGCAAAGTTGCCCGGGGTGCCGTTGTGGAGGGGACCCCAGGTTTGGTTGCCCGTGATTTCGAAAACCCGCTCGTGATATTCGAAACCGGTGTTGCCGTTGTTCTTGCCGATGAGCGGCACGGTATTGGCAATGGCAGGGGTTTGCACCCAGAACGAAAGCGAGTAGCTGTTGCCAGACAAGGTGAGGACGTTGCCCAGATTGATGCGGTCATCGGTGCCGTCAAAACTGAAAACATTGCCGAATTTGGCATCTTCGACGAAGGTGGCGGCCGCGTTGGCGCCACCGGTCCCTTCGAAGGTGCCAGGGTGTGTGCCGGTGGTACTGAGCACATCCGCCCTGAGCGGATAGTGCGCGACCAGACCGGCCTGCGACGGGACGCCTAAGGCGAGTGCGCCGACAACGGTTGCGAGTGGGGCCAGACGACGCAGGCCGACGGATTTCATGGACGGTGTTGGATTCATTTGGTTCCTTGGTGTTTGAGTTGGCGTGACTGCATGACTGCAAGACTACAGCAAATAATGCCTGCTAAGAAATTGCTTTCCGGGGTGGCGTGCATGAGAGAGCGAAAGCGGAGCACGCAGAGCGGGGCAAAGGGGGGGGCTGAAACGGCGGAAAAAACGCCGCCACGGAGCCTTCCAAGGCAGCGGTCCGACTCGATCATGGCAGCAATCGGGCATGGTAGGTGAATTCATGGGAAAGCCTCTCGGGCGCGAAAATAGCTCTACAAATCGCCTTGGCGAGAAAAATCTGCGAAGCGCCTGAATGTTTTCGGCGGCGAGCAAGTCGGTGGCTTTGAAGATCTCGAAATTCCGCTTGGTGCGCCAGTGGGGTTTGGAGCGGCAGATGACGGTCCGGGGTGGTGGCGTGCCAGGTGATTTTCTCGTTAGATGGGGTGGCCGGCGGCGACAGCGGCCGGTGGGCAGGTTGAGGCGGGCGCGGAATGATTCGGGCAAGGTGTCGGTCGCCGTTTTGAACGGGAGGTGGAGAGGTCGCGGCGCTTGCGGAAGACGCTGCGCAGGAGGCGATCCAGTCGGCGGTCTGGCGGGCGCGGTGCTGGTGGCCGGCGGCATTCGAATTCGCGGCGCGAGACGCGCCGTCCACGGCCTGCGGCGGGACGCCGCAGCCACGGTCGCCACCGCGAAGGAAGTTGCGCACGACCGCCAAGACATTCGGGCGGCGCGGGCCCATGGCGGCGCGGTGGTAGATGGTTGGCACAGCGGATGTTCAGAAGAACATTTCCAGATCGATGCAAGAATTGATTTGAAGATTCGCTTTGGTTGATGGTCCGGGCGGGGTGAATGCCGGGTGGCAGGTCGGGCGCTGCCGGTGGTTGTCAGTCTGTTTTCCCTGCCAGCACCACCACGCCGACGAGTTCGGCACGGTCATGGTTTTGGCGGAGCCGCACTTGGGGCAACGAATTGACCCTGGCATTCCACCCCCGGCCGACAATTGGATTGAATGAATTTCCCGTCGAATCCGTCCTTAGGCTATCCCTGGAGAACCGGGATACATCCTTATGAACCTACGATATTTTCCCATCTTTGGTGCCGTCTCAGCGTTGGTGGCGGTCGGTACGATGCCGGGGCCCGCAGCAGCACTTGCCCAGTCAACCGCGGTGGCTGACGTGCAAATCCTCACCCGCGGCCCCGTCCATGAGGCGTTTGCGGAAACGGTGAGCTTCGATCCGCAACCGGGGCTCATCGTGCGGGCCGAACCGCCCGCTCCGATCGAAGAATTGCCGCCCGAGCAACAACCCGTGGGCGACAACGTCACGTGGATTCCGGGCTACTGGGCGTGGGACGATGAGCAAACCGATTTCCTGTGGATCAGTGGCATCTGGCGCAATCTGCCCCCTGGTCGGCAGTGGCGTCCTGGCTACTGGAGCGGGATCGGCGATGGACAATTCCAGTGGACTTCCGGCTACTGGGCCGATGCGGCGAGCACCGCAGTTACCTACCTCGCCACGGCGCCGCCCCGCAACCTTGACGTAGGTCCCAACATCGCGGCGGCCTCGGATGATCAGAGTTGGATCCCGGGCAACTGGGTCTGGGCCGAAAACCGCTATCTCTGGCGGCCCGGTTATTGGCTGCCGTTGCGCACGGACTGGAACTGGGTGCCCTCGCGCTATTGCTGGAGCCGCCGCGGGTATGTATATGTCGATGGGTACTGGGACTATGCCGTGGCAAATCGCGGGGTGCTCTTCGCGCCGGTGTATTTCAATCGCCACGTCTATGACTCACCGGATTATTACTACACCCCTGGTATCGTGATCGCCCTCGACGTGTTCGCGGATCATTTGTTCGTGCGGCCACGCTGCGGGCATTACTACTTCGGCGACTACTATGCCTCGCGTTATCGCGGTGACGGCTATTACGCCTCCTGCTCGAGGGACGCCGGCTACCGCGGCTACGATCCGATTTACGCCTATGATCGGTGGCAGCATCGCGGCGACCAGGGTTGGGAAAGCCGTCGGCGTGCGGACTTCGATTTCTTCCGCGACCACGAGGACGTCCGCCCGCGGCACACTTGGGCCGCCATGCAGGAAGCCGACAAAAACCGCGACCACGATGGCCGCAACCGCATGTTCGCCAGCACGCTCGACAGCATCGCCAAGACGCCGGCGGAGGGACCACGCTTTCGCCCTCTCGATCAGGACCGCCGCGAGCAATTCGTCGCGCAGAGCCGGGAAATCAGAAAGTTCGGCCAAGCCCGCCACCAGGTGGAAGCCAGCGGCCGGGATGCCGGCGCTGGTTCTAACAAACTGGTGGCCCGCGAGAGTCTCACCCGCTCACCGGTCATCGGTCGCCAGACGGACCGGTTTGCGAGCCGCGAAGCGCCACCCCAGCGTCCCGAAGCCCGTGGCACTGACATCCGCATCGACCCTGCCACCAAGGCAGGCTCTCGGCCTGGAGTCGCCCGTACCGGCGACACGCGCATCCCTGCCGGGCGTCAAAGTTCCGCCACCGGCAAGATGGACGAGCGTGCCCCGGCAGTCGGAACCGCCCAGTCCCGCCCTGCTCCCAAGGCCTCATCCTCCGTCGCGAACCGCGATGGCAGCGACCCCAATGCGATCCGCCAAGTGCCCGGACGGCAAGCCAACGCTGGCGTGCCGCGCCCCCAACAACCGACACCCCGGCAGATTCCCGGCACCAAGACGGAGAACAGCCGACAGCCCGAGATGCAGGTGATGCCGCAACGGCAGGTGCAACCCACGCCGCAACGCCAGGTCCAGCCGCAACCTCAAATCCGCCAAGCGCCCCAACGGCAGGTGCAACCCACGCCGCAGCGCCAGGTCCAGCCGCAACCTCAACTCCGCCAAGCGCCCCAACGGCAGGTGCAACCCACGCCGCAACGCCAGGTCCAGCCACAACCCCAAATCCGCCAAGCGCCCCAACGGCAGGTGCAACCCACGCCGCAGCGCCAGGTCCAGCCACAACCCCAAATCCGCCAAGCGCCGCAGCGCCAAGTGCAACCCACACTGCAGCGCCAGGTCCAGCCGGGCAGTCAGAGCCCGGCGACGGACGGGCGCGAGAACAAGCGGGACCGTTCCCGATGAAGCGCTTCTTTCAACGGGGTGGAGCCTGGGTGCTGGGACAAAGCGTACTGCTCGGCGGCGTCATCTGGCTGGCGGTATTCAGTCACAGCGGTGGCTTCCACCCCATGATTGTGCTTGCGGGAGCGGTGCTGCTGCTCATCGCTGCGGGCGTGTCACTTGCCGGTGCGGTGGCTCTCGGCCGCAACCTCACCCCGTTTCCCAAGCCGGCGGACCACGCCCAATTGGTGCGGCACGGCATCTACGGGGTGATTCGCCACCCGCTCTATACCAGCGTCATTGCGGCGGCGCTTGGCTGGGGATTGGTTTGGCAAAGTTGGCCGGCGGTGGGGCTCGCGGCGGCGCTCATCCCGTTCTTCCACGCCAAGGCCCGCCATGAGGAACGCTGGCTGCGCCAGAAATTCCCCGAGTTTGCCGGCTACGAACAGCGGGTTCCGCGCTTCCTCCCCTGGTTCCAGATCTCTTGACATAGGGGGATTTTTCATTTCGTAGGGCGGGCGGGGTGAGGTGAGGACGGCGATTTGAAAAAGCGTATGAAACGGGCGGTTTGAAAAGGGCATGGTGTTAGGGGTCGTCTGCTTCAAGAACTTCAC
>JAPLUI010000172.1 GCA_026397725.1 Verrucomicrobiota bacterium
CTGGCAGGTGGCGACCAGGAGACCGCCGCCCTTGAAAAGGCGCTGGCCAGATATTGTTGCTACGACAAACGGAAAAAGCGCCGGAATTTCACGGAAACATGGGAGAATCTGGCTTAACTTGACGCGCATGCCCACCGGGGTCAAGGACCCAAATGGGAATTCTCGCGGTACTTTTGGCACCCAAAACTTCAGCGGGTCCACTCCCTGGCATTTGGCGATTGACGGAGCCGGAAACGCGACGCTCACCACCCCCAGATATTCTGGTAGCTATACCTTTACCGTGACACAGGGGGTTAATCTCTGCGCCACGCTGGGCACGCATTATAACGGCACGATTTCCAACTTCTCGGTCCGCGTGAGTGTTGACCTTGTGGCTTGCGACATGCTGAGCCTGAAGTGGGGCGACTACAACGCGAGCATCGTGGGCACCGCCGTCAGCCTGACCGTGCCGTATGGGACGAGCCTGACAGCGCTCAATCCCACCTACACGACCTCTTACGGTGCCACGGGCCTGCCGGCTTCGGGCAGTGCTCCCAATTTCACAGGTGGCCCGGTGGATTACACCATCACCTCGCCGGACGGCGCGCATTCCAAGGTCTATCAGGTAACTGTCACGGAGGCAGCGCCGAGTACGGCCTGCAACCTGCTGGCCATGAGTCTGGGCGGCATTCCCGGCGTGATTTCCGGCACCGACGTGACTCTGTTTGTGGCCCCCGGCGCGACGGTCACCAGCCTCACTCCCGTCTGCTCCATTTCGCCGCTGGCTTCCGTGGCGCCTGCTGCGGGTATCGCGCAAGACTTCACCACCCCGGTCGAATACACCGTCACTGCCCAAGACGGAAGCACGCACACCCACTATCAGGTGAAGGTCTCGCCGTCCCTGACCGTGGCCGGTTTCCCGTCCGCGCCTAACAACTCAACGTGGTATGGCGGCAATGAAGGCACGTTCGCTTCGGCCGACGGCATCACGGCGACCTTCAGTGGCAACTGGGGCATGGCGGCCTGGAAGTGGGCCGGCGGCATGAAGACGAGCGAGGCGCTCGAATATGACATCAACTTCACGATGAACTCGGGCAGCGGAAACGGTTACTTCGGCCTCTGCACCGCCGCCACCGGCAGACCCATTTATCCCCATTGGCCGATCGGAGGAGCGGGTGCCCAGCTCGGGCTTTCGCAGAATACCGGCGGCGCGGTGGTCTTCCCTAACGAGAATGCAGGCACCCGGGGCACGGTGGCGAGCACGACCACTTGGAACCTGAAGTTCAACATGGCCGCCAAAACGATGACGCTGACCGGCGGCGTGCTCTCGCTCACGGCCAGCGCGACCAGTGTCATTGACACGGGCGATCTGTGGATCGCGTTCGGCAGAGAGGGTTGCCGGATCTCGAACTTCTCGGTCACACGGGTGGTCAATCCCACGGCCTGCGACATGCTGAGCTTGCAGTGGGGGAGCTACACCGGAATCATCACGGGCACCGCCGTCAGCCTGCTCGTGCCGGACGGGACGCCCCTGACGACGCTCAATCCCACCTACACGACCTCCACGGGTTTCACGGGCCTGCCGGCTTCGGGCAGCGCCCCGGATTTCAGCGGCGGGCCGGTGGCATACACCATCACCGCGTTGGACGGGATTGCCAGCAAGACTTACACGGTGACCGTCACCTATCTTCCGCCCACGGGCATCTTGCTGACTACGGCGAACTCCGGCAGCGGCACCCTGGCCTTCGCCACGGCTCCCCCGGCCGACCAGTGGTCCACGGCGACTATGGCGGGCGCTCAGGCCGATATCACCACCCCGGCAGGCTTGGACGCCGCAGTGGCCACGCTTACCGCAGGCGGTATCACCACCGCTCTGCCCACAGTGGCCGAAGCTACTCCAGGTTCTAACGCGCTGGCCCGTTACAACAGTCAACTATTGCTGCTCCAGAGCAAGCCCACGGGAACCAACAAAGGCCTCGTGCTGATGGCAACCTTGCGGAATATGACGGGCAGTCCCATCAACGGCCTGACCATCTCCTGCGCGATGGGAACCCCCGTCAATACCAACACCGAAGAGGTTCCCGGGCTCCGCGCATATTACAGCATGAACGGCACGACATGGACGGGCATCCCCGATCTCTGCACCGCCACTGCGGGCAATCCAACCACCAACGTGGATCTCAGTGGCACGCCATTGGCGGCATCCACCGTGATGTATGTGTTGTGGGCGGATGACAATGCCAACGGAAGCGACAACGCGTATACCATCGATGACGCCAGCTTCGCGATCTACAATCCGGTGACCGGCTACGCCGCTTGGAAAGGATCCCACGCCGGCGGCCAGACACCTGATTTGGATTTCAACAACGACGGTGTTTCCAACGGCGCGGCCTACTTCATGGGCATGGATGGTCTGGCCACCAATCCGGGCGTCGTGGACGGCAAGGTCACCTGGCCGCATGTGAATGCGGTCGCCTCCTTCGAGGTGCAAGTGTCCGACAACCTCACCGACTGGTCGCCTGCCACTTCGGGGGTTGACACCTCCGATCCGTCCAAGGTGGTGTTCACGCTGCCCACCGGCCCCGGCATAACGAAGACATTCTGCCGCCTGATGGTCGTGCCGTAGGATCAGGAAATCCGCAATCCGCAATCGGAAATCGGAAATCGGATAGACAATTCATGGGGGCCGTCGGCACAAGCCGGCGGCCCTTCTTCATATAAGGAGCAGGGACGTCTCGTCCCGTTCTTCATACTAGCCAAGGGGGGCGCGGACGGCCCGCCCAATACGGTCCGTTGAGCGCTCTTTGCTTGGAGAACAGGCTGCCAGCCTGTGAGGGCAGACAGCGCGTCCCGCCTGTCCGGCAATGAATCCGCCAGGCGGGAAGCCCGTCGGTCAAGACAGGCGGGACGTCTGTCCTCCTGCTCAACTGGCAATATTGGGCGGGCCGCCCGTGATGTTCATTGACGGGCGAGCCGCCCGTTTCCCGTTTTTCCCCGCGTTCCCGCCTTCTTTGGAAAATGAGCAGACTGTGGCAATCGGCGGGAAATACGCTAGGGTTTCCGCATGGACAACGCAACGCTGGCCAAACGATTGGGCACAACCGCCCACGATCCCTGAGCCGCCCTTTGGCTTTCCGGTCGCGGCCAAGCCGCAAAAGCAATTCCCTTTCAATAATAAAGCAATTCCCTTTTAATAATGATGATGCGGATACTGGCAGGATTGTGTTTGTTGAGTTCAGTCGCCTGTGCGGCTGAAGGGCGGTCGGTTGTTCCCTTGAATGGCACCTGGCAGCTCGCGGAGAGCGTATCGCCCAATGATGTTCCAGAGGCATTCGACCACACAATCGTTGTGCCGGGACTGGTGAACCAGGCCAAGCCCGCATTCCCCGAGGTGGACCTGTTTGCCAGTCACTATTACTTCGAGCGATTCGGCAAGGTCTATCCCTGGGGAAGCACGAACGCGATGCTTCGCGCAGAGGATCCACTGCCGGTGATCGGCACTCCGGTCAACAAGCGTAATTACTTCTGGTACCGGAAAACATTCGCGCCTCCTGCGAAGCGTGAAGTGGCCTTGCTCAAGATCGGCAAATCGCAGTTCGGAACAAAGGTCTGGCTTAACGGGAAAGAAGTAGGGGAGCACTTGAGTTGCTGGACCGCGGGCTACTTCAACCTGACCGACGCCATGAACTGGTCGGGCGAGAACCAGCTCATTGTCCGCATCGGGGCGCATCCGGCGGTTCTGCCGGAAAATACTCCCGGCGCCGGCACCTACAGTTCAAAGCATAAATGGACGCCCGGCATCTATGACGATGTCAGCCTGATCCTCTGTGACAACCCGGTGATCGAAAGCATCCAGGTGGCGCCGCGCATCGGCAGTTCCGAAGTCGTCATCCAGACAAAAGTCAGGAACTACGGCCCCGCAAAAACTTTCGAACTCTCTCACTCCGTCAGCACTTGGAAAGAGGGCAAAGAGGTTGTGCGGATGAAACCGCAGCCTGACAAGATCGGGGCTGGCGAGGCGAAAACCTATACGCAGACGAATCGGATCGAGAACGTTCGGCTGTGGTCGCCGGAAGATCCATTCCTATATGCAGTTGAGAGCTGTACTGGCGGCGACAGCCTCGCGACGCGGTTTGGAATGCGGGAGTACCGGTTCGACAGCGCCACGAAACTGGGCTACCTGAACGGCAAGCCCTATTACCTCCGCGGCGGCAACATCGAACTGCACCTCTATTTCGAGGATCCCGAGTGCGGCCGCCGCCCGTGGGACCGCGCCTGGGTCAAGAAACTCGTGGTCGACATTCCGAAGCGGATTCACTGGAACGCGTTTCGATTCTGCCTGAGTCCCGTGCCGGAGATGTGGCTCGACATCGCGGATGAGGAGGGGATCCTCGTGCAGCCGGAGCCGATCGTTTGGGACTGGACCGGGAAGGCCAACGCCGTTTGGTCACCCGACGAATTCGCGGCCGAATACGCCCGCTGGATGCGGGACCACTGGAACCATCCGTGCGTGTTCATGTGGGATTCGAGCAACGAAACGAGTTGGGGCGCACTGACCGGCATCGTCAACCGCGTGCGGCCGCTCGACCTGTCGAACCGCGCCTGGGACAACAGCTACACCGCCGTTGCCGGCCCGAACGACCCGACCGAGGCCCACCCCTACAATATCCGCATCGGGGCCGACCTGCGGACGATCCGCGGCTTCACCCCGGACGACACATGGGGGGGCTGGAACTGGTCAGGGACGGGCGCGGGCCATCCCTGCCTCATCAATGAATACGCCTGGCTCTGGCTCTACTCCGACGGCACACCGATCGACCTGACCGGTTCCCAGTATCAGGCGATGCCGGTCGCCGAGCGGCAGGACTTCCGCTTCTGCGTCACCGCCGCCCTCACGGAGATGTGGCGGGCGCAGCGGCGGGCGGTCGGCATTTTCGACTATGTCTATTTCGCGTCCTACCTGCCGCGCAATCCCGGACCGTACCACTTCGGCGATTTTGTCGACCCGGTGAATCTGAAACTCCATCCGGAATTCGAGCGCTACATGATCGACGCCTTCAAGCCGCTCGGCGTCTATCTGAAGTTCTGGGGTGATGGCAAGCCTGGAACGGAATTGACCCGCAGCCCGTGGTTCCTGATTTACGGAGGCGCGGAACGGGAATTCGAAGTGGTGCTGGTCAACGACGACCAGGAACCGGTTTCGGGAAAGCTGGTTCTGTCGCTGGAAACGTTGGATGGCAAGATACTAGCCACAGCCGAGAAACAGTTCCGCTTGGAAGCTGTTGGCCGGAATACGTATGAGCTTTCCGTGCCGGTGCCAAAGGCAAGCGGCAGATACCTGCTCAACGCCACGGCGCATCCTGAAGGTACGCGCCACCAGGGGACGACGGTCAGCCGCAGGAAGCTGAGCGTCGTGCCGTTGCCGCCTTCGCTGGAGCGGCGAACATTTGCCCCGGCGTACGGGCAGGCGGTGGAACAGTCGAAGCCGGTGGCACGCTGGGCCCTGACACCTGCGGACAAGGCGGGCGCTCTTCGCGAAGGGGTGAATCGACCGCGCGTGAGCGGCCTGCCCACCGGCGCGTACAGCGTGGAGTTCTGGTTTGTGAACAGGCTGCCCAACCGCGAACGCCTGATCACCGCCTATTTGCTGTCGCGTGGCCAGACCACCCGCGGCGATCATGTCGGGATCTGCGGCACTTATCGCAAGGGGGAAATGGCCCCCGGCCGGCTCTTCGTCTGGAACGGCACGGAACCCGACCAAAACGTCTGCGGCCGCACGGAGCTTGCCGCCGACAAGTGGTATCATGTCGTCTTTGTGCGGGATGGGAAGAGCGTGCGCGTGTATCTGAACGGCCGGGAGGAGCCGGAGATCTCCGGGCAGGCGGAACCGGGCTGCACAGCCGAAGCCAGGCAATTGCACCTGGGCAGCCGTGATGATGGGTTCGCCGAGCTGGACGGCCAGGTCGATCAGGTGTCGGTCTATGATCGCGTCCTGGCTCCAACGGAGATCAGCGCCCACTACCGGGCGGCCAACCCCGCCCCTGCCAGCGAGTGATTATCCGGGATTGTTTTGGCCACTCCTTCACCTAATCCTACACCCAGTCCCCAAACACCATGACCACCCGATTCGACCGTCGCCGTTTCCTCGCTTCCTCCGCAGTCGCTTCGTTCGGCCTTTTAGGAGCCTCCCGCGCCCGCGCGGCCTCGCCCAATGGCAAACTCCGCGTGCTGTGCGTCGGCGTGGTCGGCACCATCGGCGAGTCCGACCGCCGCAACGTCGCCTCCCATCCCGAAGTCGAGATCGCCGGGCTCTGCGACGTGGACTCGAACTTCCTCGCCAAAGCCGCCGGCGAGCACCCGAAGGCGTTCACCTGCCGCGACTACCGCGAGGCCTTCGACAAGCACGCCGACAAGTTCGACGCGGTGACCGTTGCCACCCCGGATCACACCCACGCGCGGATTGTTCTAACAGCCATGGCCCATGGCAAGCATGTCTACGGGCAGAAACCGCTGGTCCACCAACTGGCCGAACTGGTGATGATCGAACACGCGATCAAGGCGAAGCCGGAGCTGGCAACCCTGTTGGGAAACCAGCGGATGTCCAGCATCAGCCGCCGGCTCGCACTGGAAATCCTCAAACAGGACCGCCTCGGCAAGATCCTCTCGATCCACGCCTGGACCAGCTCCGGAGCCCCCGGCGACGGCTGGTACAACGCCGAACGGGTGCTCCATGCGAACCCCGAGATCCCGGCGAACCTCGATTGGAACCTCTGGCTCGGACCCTGCGCGCCAATGCCCTATCACGATGCCATCGTGCCGATGAAATGGCGCTCATGGTGGGAGTTCGGCTCCGGTGGTTTCGGCGATTGGGGCTGCCATCTGCTGGACCTGCCGTTTCTCGCCTATCCGGAACTGACCTCGCCATATTCTGTTATGACCGAATGCCCCATTCCACCGGACAAACATTTCCACTCGCCGGCCTGCAAGTCGGTGATGCAATACAAGGTGGACTCGCCGCGATTCGCCGGAAAAACCGTGACCGTGAATTACAATCATCCGTCGCTGCGCCCCAAGCCCGACGAATTGCGCCTGAAAGAATGGTCGGGCAGTGGCACAATGTCCGCAATCGTCGGGGAAAACGCCACGCTCATGGTGGACCCGGAAGGCAGCTCGCGGCTCTGGAGAGACGGCAAGTGGGAGGACGGAACGCGCCTCGAGGGTCTGCCGAAGCTTGAAGGTTTCAACCATTGGCATACCTGGGTGGACAAGTGCCTCGGCAAGGCGGTCGAGCCGCTCACGCCGTTCTCCCAAGCGGTGAAGATCACCGAGGCCACCATCCTCGGAGTCAAGGCGAGCCGTTTCCCCGGCCAGGAACTGCTCTGGGACAAGGCCGGCCTCCGCTTCACCAACCACCAGGAAGCCACCGATACGATCATCCGCCGCCTACCGCGAGGGCTTCGCGCCACCACGCGTCGGCTGAAGACACCCGGGCGGCGGCGGCCCCGGTTAATCTCCCTGACGAATGGAAGAGCTGGCTTTCTCGTGCTCCCCGAAACCTGACACCTGAACCCTGAAAAGGAACCCAATGAACATCTATGTCAACCTCGATTTTTGTTAGCATGACGACGTCACTTGCGGTTGCGTCGCCAGCCGAGCGACCCATCCCACGACCCGCCGCACGAACCATGAGCCAGTCCGGCATCCGAACCGCCCCGTTTGTCGTCGCTGCGCGGCAGCACGCCCTGACGACCGCGCCGGGGTTTTCACGCGTGGGCCTGGCGCTCAAGCGGCTTGCGGCGGCCGGCGTATTGGCGGCGGTGTTCGGGGCCGCGCCGCCGGTGTCGGCCCTGCCGGACCACCTCACCGTGGTCACCACCAACCCGCATACCGGCGCGCCGGCGACCCTCGAACTCGACCGCTACAGCCTGCGCGCGCCGGACTGGGAGGCGCGCATCTTCAGCTCGCCGACGACCTACACCGTGTTGCCGGCCAACCAGGTGCCGGAGGTCACCACCTACCGCGGCCGGGTCGTCGAGGACGGCGGGATGGTCTATGGCGGCGTGCGGCCGAACGGCACCCTGTATGCGAAGGTCAACTACGGCTGCCGCGACAGCAACCTGCCGATATTTTGCGACCCCTACGAATCGTCCAACCGATATAGCTGGGTGATCTGGTCGCTCCAACTGACCGGCCAGACGGTGAACACCGGCTATGTCTATGTGCCTGCGGCCAACGAGCCCGTGACCGCGCCCGCGCCACCGGCCAACTGGTTCAACAACCTGGGCGCGACCCAGAACTTCGGCGGGCCGCCGCCGTATAACAACCTGGTGACGATGCCGCTCAACCGGGTGCGGCTGCTTTGCTCGGCCAACCAGAGTGCGCTCGGGACCTATGGCAACAGCATCGCCTACGCCTTGATCGGCATGGAGAGCGCGGTGAACCAGGCCGACTATCTCGCCGCGCGCGACGGCGGCGTTTCCTATCAAATCCAGGCCTCGGGCATCCAGACCTACGCGGCCGGCGCGGTGGACACCTCGGCGGACTGGAGCAACATGGCCGGCAGGTATGACATCATGTGCTGGACGGCGAATTGGGGGGTGTCCGGCGGCTCATGGGTCATCAACTATGCGGAAGACATGCGTGGCGGCACCATGGTGCACGAGCTGGGCCACAGCCTGGGCGGCCCGGACTTCTGCGGGGAATTGGACTATCAGGGCAACATGCTGAACACCGAACATGGCAACGGGGGCGACGAGATGAACGGCGTGGATTTGTACCGCTGCCTTGCGGCCCGCG
Organism: Verrucomicrobiota bacterium; assembly: GCA_026397725.1. Lineage (GTDB taxonomy): Bacteria > Verrucomicrobiota > Verrucomicrobiia > Verrucomicrobiales > Akkermansiaceae > Luteolibacter. Next base: position 8,776 of record JAPLUI010000172.1, read on the forward strand.
CCAATCAGGGGTATCTGAAGAACGCTGGCTATGTGTATTACCGCACGCCGGTGCCCACGCGTGCCAATCAGGATTTTGTGAGCACCAACGTCAACACCCCCGTCAGCGTGGATGTCCTGCTCAACGACTGGAACGCCAACACCACCAGCCGCGCGGACTTGTCCATCGTCTCGTTCCAAAACCCGAGCGAACGGGGCGGCATGGTGACCAACCTCGGCGGCGGCGTGCTGCGCTACACGCCGCCGGCGGGCTTCCGCGGCGATGACCTGTTCCGGTATTATGTTGGCGACCCGTCGGGCCGTTTCAAGAGCCTGGGGGGCGTGCGGGTGCTGGTGGCGGATCCGAGCAACCCGCTGGTCGCCCGTTATCCGTTCGACGAAACCACCGGCGTCAGCGCGCTGGACACCAGCGGTGGCGGCCGCAAGGGCACGCTGACCGGCAACGGCTCGTTCGCCACCGACCGGGTGCCGGGCGTGGGCGGCGTGGGCGGCGCGCTCCACTTGAGCGGCTTTGTCAGCACCTGGGACGGCTCGCCCCGCCTGACCTTTGGCAACCCGAACCCCTGGACGGGCGATCCGCCTCCGGACCGGATTGCGAGCTACTCCTACGACGCGATGGACCGCAGCCAGTCGGTGTCGTTCTGGTACAGGCCGGACGTGTTGCCGGTGGCCGGACAGTTCCACCTGTTGTACGGGAAACACAACATCTATCAGAGCGGGTTCGGGGATGGCGGGGGGATCGTGCTCGGCATCAGCAACAACACGCTCTTTGCCGTGGTGCAAATGTACGGCCCGCACGGCAACCCGGTGACGGTGGACTCGGGCATCACCCCGCAGCCCGGGATGTGGCATCACCTCGTGGGCGGGATCGACCGCGAGAACCAACAGGTCCATTTGTATGTCAACGGGGTGAAATACTCGAGCGCCGCAGGGGTGCTGCCGGCCGGCCAGTTTGTCATCGGTTCGAACAGTGCGACCTTGGGCGGGCAGCTTAGTGAAGGCCATACCATGTATGCCGCACCCGCCGGCGCCTACGACGACCTGCGCATCTACACCAAGGCGCTCACCAGCACAGAGGTGGCCGCCTTGTATGACGCGCCGGGCATCCTGCCGGCAAGCGGGCCGACGCCCACCGACCATGCCACCGGCGTCGACCTCGGGCCGCTGTTGTCATGGGTGCCCGGCCGGCCGGGCTATCAATTCGATGTCTATTTGGGCACCGCTGCCGCTCAGGTGGCCGCAGCCGGCACCGGCACGCCGGGGATCTATCAGGGCCGCACCAGCGCCGCGCAATACCAGGTGCCCGTGATCCTCGACCCCACCCGCACCTATTTCTGGCGCGTCGATGCGGTCGACGGCACCACGATCGGCCCCGGCGAAGTCTGGCAGTTCACCACCGGCCTGCCCAGCCCGGCCAAGGAGATCCTCAGCTTCACCTGGAACGGCCGCACTGCGCTGATCGACCAGTCGGCCCACACCGTCGCGCTCACGGTTCCCTTCGGCACGAATGTCACCGCGCTGGCGCCCACGATCACGCTATCGCGCTTCGCCACCGTCGCGCCGGCCTCGGGGGTCAGCCGGAACTTCACGAGCCCCGTGCAATACACGGTCACCGCCCAGGACGGTTCCACCCGAACCTACACCGCCACCATCCATCAGGGGCCGCAGCCGGGCACGGTCATGACCCTGCCGCCGGACCTGAGCCCCGGCGCCCAATACCGGCTGGTGTTCGTGACCAGCGGCACGGCGGCGGCGACCAACACGGATATCAACTACTACAATGGATTTGTAACCACAGCGGCCACTGGCGTGCCGGCGCTGAACGCCCTCGGCACCACCTGGAAGGCGGTTGCGGCGACGGCGGCGGTCGATGTGCGGACCAACACCCTTACGGGCGCGGCAGATGCGAGTGTGCCCATCTATCGCTTGGATGGCGTCCGTGTGGCAAACGACAATGCCGACCTGTGGGATGCTTCGATTGGCTACGCCATATCGATCACCGAAGCGGGCGCTCACCGCGACGCGAAGGTCTGGACGGGCGTTGGGGAGACCTTCGGGAACGAATATCGCCTGGGGCCTGGAGGCTGGTGTTACTATGGCCGGTCCACAGGCACCGTCAAAACGCCTTACCCGAGCCGCGTCGGCGGGACGGGGTGGACGGCAAACCTGGATGAAACCGCGGCCGCGTTGCTTTCAATCTACGCCATCTCGGGAATCCTCACCGTTCCTGCCAGCCCGGCGAGCTGTGACATGCTGTCCTTCAATTGGGGCGCCTCCAATGGCGTGATCTCAGGCACCACCATCTCCCTCACGGTGCCGCACGGCACGGATGTGACGACGCTCAATCCGACCTGCACGGTGTCGGCCGGTGCCACCGTGTCCCCGGCCTCGGGCAGCACCCGCAGTTTCAGCAGCCCGGTAAACTACACGGTCACCTCCCAGAACGGCAGCGCCGCCAAGACCTATCAGGTGACGGTCACCCTGGCCGCGCCAGCGCCGCACACGCTGACGGTGAACAACGGCAGCGGCAGCGGCAGTTATGCCAGCGGCACCGTGGTGACTCTTGCGGCCAACGCGCCGCCAACCGGCCTGGTGTTCGACAAGTGGGTGATCAACGCGGGCAGCCCGGCGATCACTAACCCCAACACGGCGGGCACGACGCTGACCATGGGCGCCGGGGACGCCACGGTGACCGCGACCTACAAGGCCGCGCCGAACCTGATCTTGACCGTGCCGCCGGGATTGAATGTGGGCGACTCCTACCGCCTGGTGTTCGTGACGAGCACGACGCGTGATGCCGCGTCGACCCATATCGCGGATTACAATGCGTTCGTCTCCAATGCGGCGGCGGCGGTCCCGCAACTGAACGCGCTGGGCACCACCTGGACCTGCATCGGCTCAACCAATGCGGTCAACGCGAATGCGAACACGCTGACCCGCGCGGGCGATCCGAGCGCGCCGATCTATCGGCTGGACGGTGCTCGGGTGGCCACCGGCAACACCGACTTGTGGGACGGCTCGATCCGGAACGCAATCAGTATCAACGATCAGGGGCACACGGTTGATGTTTTCGTATGGACGGGAACCATTGGGCAGGGGACCAAGTGGGGCGGCCATCCGCTTGGCGACGCGCCGGGTTGGGTCATTCACGGAGATTCGCTGGGAACGGTCTCCACATTGACTGATCGTGATGTCTATGGTCACGGTTGGGTCGGCAACGTAGGCAATGCCGGCGGCGGCGATAGTCCGAATCCGCTCTACGCCATCTCCGGCATCCTCACGGTGCCCGTTCCGCTGAACACTTACACGAACTGGACCGCCGCCAACGCCGGCGGCCAAGCCGCCAACCTCGATTCCAACCACAACGGTGTGCCCAACGGCGTCGAATACTTCATGGGCGCCACCGCCGCCAACCCGGCCACGCTGCCGCCATTGGTGGAAAGCGCCGGCACCTGGACCTGGACCATCCCCTACGACCCCACCGCCGCCGCCACCTGGAGGTTCCAGGTCTCCGACGACCTCGGCGGCTGGACGGACATCGCACCAGGCCACCCCGCCGCAACCGTTCTAACATCCCCTGCCCGCCTGCGCCTCACCCTGCCCGCCAGCTCGGGCCGCAAGTTCTGCCGGCTGGTCGTCACGCCTGCCTCGTGACAGACCAACCACCTTCCTCCGAAGTTTGGATGACCTGCCCCTATGAAACGCCCCGGTTGCCCATGCCGGTTTGCCGTGATCTTCCAGGCGCCCCACTCCGTCCCCCCACGACCCATGCTCCACCGCACCCCCACTCTTCCCCTCGCGGCTCTCCTCGCCGCCGCCTCCTTGGCCATCCCCTGCCACGGTGAGGCGGTTCCGCAGGTCGAGTTCACCCGCGAGCTGCCCGTCAGCGGCCGATACCTCCTCATTCCCATCGCCAACAACCGGCAGAACCGGTCCCGCATCACCATCACTGTCGACGGCCGCCTCGGCCACCGGCTCGAGTGCGACTTCCCGCCCGACAGCGGCTCGATCGATTGGTGGACCTATCTGGAAATACCACTTCTTCTGGCAGTGCAACCCCGGCGGGCTCGGCTGGGGGAACATGTATTGGGGGCACGCCACCAGCCCGGACATGGTACACTGGACCGAGCAACCGCACGCGCTCCGCCCCCACGGTGGCCGAACCGCCGCCGCCAGCCGCCATCCGTCGGTGTCCGACGGCGAGTGCTGGTCGGGCAGCGGGCATGTGGACAGCCATAACACCGCCGGCTGGCAGACGGGCGACGAGAAGACGCTGGTCCTCGCTTTCACCGATCACGGCGGCGGCGGCGAGGGGCTGGCTTACTCGACCGACGGCGGCGGCTCGTGGAAATTTCACGAAGGCAACCCGGTCATCAAACACCGCGGCCGCGACCCGAAGCTGGTGTGGTTTGCGCCGGGGAAACATTGGGTCATCGCCACCTTCTCGGAAGTGCCCGCCGACGACGGCCACGGGATCGTCAACGCGGTCGTCTTACACTAGCAAGGACCTCAAGACCTGGACCCGCCAGAGCGCGCTGCCCGGCTACAGCGAATGCCCCGAGCTGTTCGAACTGCCGGTCGATGGCGACCCGAACAACACGCGCTGGGTGGTCTTCGGCGGCGATGCACGCTACGCGGTCGGCCGTTTCGACGGTAAGCGATTCACGCCCGACCACGCAGGTCATCACCAACTCCACTGGGGCAACTACTACGCCGCGCAGTGCTTCAGCAACCCGCCCGACGGCCGGGTCGTGCAGGTCGGTTGGGCCAAGGGCATCGAGATGCCCGGCATGCCTTTCCACCAGGCCTTCAGCCTGCCCACCGAGCTGACCCTGCGTGCCACTCCCGACGGACTCCGCCTGTTCGCCTGGCCGATCAGGGAACTCGAACAACTGCGCCAGCCGAACCCGCGGACGGTCTCTAACAAAGCCCTGGCGACCGCCGCCCCCGGGGTGGAGATTCCCGCCCCCGGCCAACTCTTCGATATCGTCGTGACGCTGCGGCAAGGGACCGCCACCCGCGCCATCCTGTGCTTCGGCCAAAACACCGTGACCTACGACTTCCAGCAGCAGCGGCTCGACGAGATGCCGCTCAAGCCGGAGGACGGCACGGTCACCTTCCGCGTCATCACCGACCGACCGATGTACGAAGTTGTCAGCGGCAAGGGCTCGTGCTACAAGACCAGCGCCCGCAAGGACCAGGGCAAGCCCCTCGGCACGCTCTCGCTCAACTCCGAAGGCGGAGACCTCACGGTCGTGTCGCTCGTCGCACACGAAATGAAGTCGATCTGGAAGAAGCAACCCTAGGAATGACAGCCATGTGGGAGTAGAGTATAACAACAATGGAAACGAGACGATGAATATGAAAACGACAATCAACAACGGCGCGCTGGCGGGAATCGCGCTGGCGGCGGTCGCGCTGGCGCCTGCCACCGCCGAGACCCTGCACCACGACGCCGAGGCGATCCGCAGGGCGCATGGGGCGATCAAACAGGAGGCCTCCGTCGCGCAGGCCGACCCGACCCGCCCGGTCTATCACTTCGTGCCGGAGGCGTGCTGGATGAACGACCCGAACGGCTGCTTCTTCGCCGGCGGCTGGTTCCATGTCTTCTACCAGCTCAACCCTTACGGCAACGAGTGGGGACACATGCACTGGGGACACGGCCGCAGCCGCGACAACGTGACCTGGGAGTGCCTGCCGGTGGCGGTCTGGCCGGACACCGCGAAAGGTGAACACCACTGCTATTCCGGCAGCGCCGTGCGGGACGCCGACGGCAACTGGCAGTTGTGGTACACCTCCGTGACGGGGGCGGGCGAGGATTTCAAGGTCCCCGCCAAATTCAACGGGCAAGTGATGTTGAAGCCGCTCGACAAGGACTTCATCAAGTGGGGCAAGGCGACTGACGATCCGGTGAAGAAGCCGACGCTGCCTAACAACATGGACGGCTACGGCTGGAATAACTATATCCGCGATCCGACCTTCTTCAAGGCGCACGGCCGCACGTTCATGCTGCTCGGCATCACCGGCTCCGCCGAGGTGGGCGGCGACGTCGCGCCGATTTACGAGGCGAAGGACTCCACGCTGACGGCATGGACGTACCGGGGCAGGATGACGGACTACGCGTGGGACTGCCCGCAGATGATTCCCTTCGGGTCGAAGTGGATGTACGTCATGACCCGCGACCCGGCGCCCCAGTGGTTTCTCGGAACCTTCGATCCCGAAACGGCACGGTTCACTAAGGAAACCGGCGGACGGCTCGACGGCTCCGCAGAGTTCAAGACCATCAGCTTCGTGACGGATGACCGCGGGCGGCACATTGTGTATGCGTGGATTCACCCGACCAAACAGGCGAAGGGGTGGAACAACTGCTTCGCCCTGCCGCGAGTGTTGACCCTCGGCGACGACGGACAACCGGTGCAGGCGCCGGTGCCGGAACTCGCCAAGCTGCGCGGCGAGCATGTCGGCGTGGAAAATCTAACCGGCGCCATGGTGTTGGACCTCAAAGGCGACACGCTCGAGATCCAGGCGGTTTTCGAGAACGCGGTCAAGGGAAACAGCGGCTTGAAGGTCCGGCGCTCGGACGACGGCTCGCGCGTGCTCGAGATCCGCGTCACGCCCGGCGGCGTCGATGTCTTCGGGACTCACCTCGAGGCCCGGCCGGAAGGCGAAAAGAAAGCGATCAGCGTCCATGTCTTCCTCGACAAGTCGATCATCGAGGTCTTCGTCAACGGCGGCAGGCAAACGGTCGCCCGCGTCATGTATCCGCCCGCTGAAGACCTCGGCGTCGAGGCCTTCAGCGCCGGGACCGCTGCGGTTGATGTGTGGCGCATGAAAAGCATCTGGTAAAGAACGGAACGAATCGATGAAACTTCCATCCATAGCCCTCCTGATGGGCGGCCTTGCCGGTTGGGCCCACTCTGCTGAGACACCGGAATCCACCGTCAAGGTGGAGGTGGACTCCCCGGCTCGCCTCCAACCCAGCGCTGCCGTCGACCCTCAGGAGTCCGCGCTCCCCGCAACCGGCAATCTGCCGCCCCCCAGTCCCTTCGGCGAACCCTACGCCACGAACCGTTCGCCCTCCACTGTCAACATGCAGTTCTGCCCGCGCGGCAAGTGGGAAATCGGCCGCGACCAATGGGGTGAGATCGTCCGGGTCAACCTGCTGAAGATCAACGACCTCGATTGGGAGCAAGTGCCCGGGGTCAAGAAGGCCTGGCGCATGCGGGGCTGCGAGGACAAGGCCAGGATGGTGTTCCACCCGGTGATGTCGGAGATCAAGGATGTGGACGGTGACGGGATGCTTGACATCTTCCGTCTGCGTTCTCCCGGTGCAGGCGCCCGCATCGAACGCCTGCGCTATCAGGACGGGGCGGTGGCCTGGGAAAGCGAGTCGGTGGGCGAAATGTCCGGCGACGAAAGCCGCTTGGCGGTTTACGGGTTGAACCGCCCGGATGACTGGTGCGTGTTTTACGCCGACCAGGGCGGGGTTTACTGCCTTGACGCAGCCACCGGCAAGACCCGATGGAAACAATCCGATGTCCGCGGTGACGTCAAGGATGCCGCCTACACGGTGGGCCATTTCTTGAATCGTGAACAATCCGCCATGGTGATCCATGCCAACGGGGTGATTACCTGCCTTGACGCAGCGGGCAAGTCCGCCTGGACCTACGATACCGGACTGAGAAATGGTGATGCCTATGGCCATGAGGTGCTGTGCGCCGATGCGGACGGCGACGGGCTTGATGAAATCTTCGCCGCCGTGCAAAAACGCGCCTTGGCGCTGCGCGGCGACGGGACATTGCTGTGGCAGGATAGGAAGCAGGCCTATCATTCGGACTATCTCTGGTGCGGCGACGTGGATGGCGACGGCCGGAAGGAGTTTGTTTACGACCACGAGGGATGCGGCGGGCGAGGTCCGGCCCAGGTCGCCGATGCCCTGACCGGCCAGATCAAGGTCAAGATTGATTGCCGCGCGGCCGGTGTTGGCCACGCGCAAAACCTCGCCGTCGGCAACTTCGACAAAGATCGCCCGGGCCTTGAAATCGCCCTCTGCGACAAACGTGACGGATTCGCCGTTTGGGCCGCCAACGGCGAGCTGCTCTGGCAACGCAAGGTGCCAACCTCGCTGCTATCCCAAGGCGACTGGGATGGAGACGGCGCCGATGACATCATGGTGTTCGGACTGGGCGCCAATGTGGACGGTATATTCTCGGTCTGGAACGGCAAGGGCGAGCGACTTTACGCCATCACTTTCCTGCCGTCGCCCAGCCAGGTTTTCGGGGACCGCGCACGAAGCCATGCCATGCCCGGCGGGCACGAAGGGGTTCGCCGGCAGGTTGACCTCGATGGCAACGGCAAGGCCGATGTCATCATGCCCTTCGGGACTTGGAATCATGGTTCCGATTCCATCCTGTTCCTGATGGAGAGGACGACTCCGCGGGCGCCGGCCGACAAGAACCCCCGACCGCAAGCGGACGTCGGTGGAATCACCCCGGCCGAAAAGCCGGATGTCCTCGCCTTCCCCGGCGCCGAGGGCTTCGCCAAGTTCACCAAAGGCGGACGCGGCGGCGATGTGTTCATTGTCACGAATCTTCATGACGACGGCCCCGGTTCGTTGCGACTGGGCATCGAGAGTGCCAATGGCCCCCGCACCATCGTCTTCGGAGTCGGGGGGGCCATCGCGCTGAAACGACCATTGGAAATCAGTGATCGGGCGTATTTGACCATTGCCGGGCAGACGGCGCCCGGCAAAGGCATTACCCTTCGGGACCAGTGCTTCTCCATCCAACGCAGCAAGCACATCGTGGTCCGCTACCTGCGTGTTAGACTGGGCGATAGCAACAAGGAGAAGGGCGATCCCGACACCATGACCGTGGATTCCAATGACCAGGTCATTCTCGACCATTTGTCCCTGAGTTGGGGCATCGATGGCAACTCGGACTACCGGGACAACAGCAACATGACCCTTCAGTGGTTGATCTACAGCGAGGCATTGAACCGGTCAATGCACGCCAAGGGCGAACACGCCATGTGTACCTCCCTGCGGGATTGCCGCGGCAACACCACGCTGCATCATAACATCTATTCCACATCAAGGGATAGACACCCGACGGTCGGTTCCGGATCGGGTGCCAAGGGATTCGCGGATGTGGTTGTCGATTATCGCAACTGTGTCGTTTACAACTGGACCAGCGACTGCTTCAACCCTCTTGGCGGCATGAAGGTCAACGTGGTGAGCAACTACTACAAGCCCGGACCTTGTTCCGATCTTCGAGGTTTGCCGCTGTGGATCAAGGATGGCGACACCTCCGGGGCCAGGGGATACCTGTCCGGCAATTGTTTCGAGGGAATGCCCGACCTCTACAACAAGGACAACTACTCCGCCGTATGCTATGCCAGCCGATGGAAATACGCCGCCACGGACCGGCAGCAATGGGTCGCGGCCGAGCCGTTCGGCGCGGCCGGATTCATCCCCGTCACCCAGCATGCCCGGGAGGCCTTCGAAACCTGCCTGCGGTACTCGGGTTGTTCGCTCGTCCGGGACACCGTGGACGAACGAAGCATGGAGAACATCGTCAAGGGCAAAGGCAGCGTGATCGATTCCCAAGACCAGGTCGGCGGCTGGGATCCATACCCGGAGATTCACCGGCCTGACGGCTGGGACACCGATGGCGACGGAATGCCCGATGCATGGGAGAAGTCGCACGGCCTTGATCACGGGCATCCGGCGGATCGGAACCATGACCCCGCGGGCGATGGCTATACCAATCTGGAAAAATACCTCAACAGCCTCGTGCCGGATATGATTCAAGTCCTCACGAACAGGGAAAAGGGTGAATAGCTGATGCAAGGCAATGCCGGGATCATGAAGACAACCAAAGACAAACCATACATCCTGTCGGCGGCACTCTGTTGGTGCTGGTTCGCGCTGTCGGGGATCCCGCATGCCCAAACCGATGACGAACGGCTGGCAAGGGAAATCGAACAAGCGACGGCGGCCCGCGCCGTGGCGGTCGCGAAGGCCGCGCAGGACCCGTATCGTCCGATGTTCCATTACCGGCCCCCGGCCCAGTGGATGAACGACATCTGCGGCACGATCCAACACCGTGGCTACCACCACGTCTTCTATCAGAACAACCCCTACGCCGCCGACCAATACGGCTGGGGCTGGGGGCATGCCCGCAGCAGGGATCTGGTCCACTGGGAGGAATTGCCTTTCGCCCTGGCGCCCATGAAGCATCGCGGGGAACTGCGCTGCAATTCCGGCAATGTCGCGCTCGATGGCAATGGCCGGCCCATGATCTTCTACACCTGGGTGCCGCAACAAGGGGGATTACGCAGTCAGTGGACGGCAGTCCCGCTTGACGGCGACCTGATCCGGTGGCGACGCGTCGGCGAGAAGCCGATCTTGGAACGGGGCAAGGACGGCATCCCCGAGGACAAAGTCCACCCCAGTTGGAGTGATCCCTATCTGTTCAAAAAGGACGGACGCACCTTCGTCACCTTCAAGAAGGTCCAGGGCATGGTGTGCGAAGCTCAGGACAAGACGCTTACCCAATGGAAGTTCCTCGGCTTCATGGACGGCGTGGACGGTGAGTGCCCCAATGTGTTCGAGCTGGACCACAAGTGCGTCATCCTGCGTTCGACGCATCCGCTTTCCTATTTGACTGGCAAACTGGTGCTCAAGGACGACGACATCCGTTTCGAGGCCGACGGACCGGCCGTGACGATGGACTACGGCTTTGGCGAACACCCTCCTGCCGGCCGCACGGCCAACTTCTCCCGGGGCCTTTACGGCACGAACACCTACGAAGACGACAAAGGCCGCCGGATTCTGTTCGGCTGGATTTCCGGCTTCAAGACCGGACGCGGCTGGAACGGCTGCATGTCGCTGCCGCGGATTCTGACCCTGGATGAGGGCGGGCAACTCATCCAAACACCCGCGCCGGAACTGGGAGCATTGCGCGGGGAGCACACGCATGCCGCCGGCCTGACGATTGCCAGTGAGTTCAAGCCGATCAAAGGCGCGGAGGGCAAGCAGCTCGAAATCATCGCCGAGTTCATCCCGAACAGCGCGACCGCCTTCGGACTGAAGCTGCGCAGCAGCAGCGACGGACAACGGGCGATCACGCTGCGCTATGCGGATGGCGTGCTGAACGTCGCGGGCACCGAGGTTCCCTTGAAATCCGCTGCTCGAAAAACGCTCAAACTGCATGTCTTCCTTGACCGGTCCGTGATGGAAGTCTTCGTCAACGACGGCCAAACCGCGGTGACCCGCGTCGAATATCCGAACGAAGAAGATCTTGCCGTCGGTGTGTTCGCCGAAAACGGCAAGGCGACCCTCAAGTCGCTGGACGGGTGGCAGATGAAAGCCTCTTTCTAACAAACCATCCCTTCCATGAACCTCCACAAACACACCTTCGGCATGGGCGACCGTTTCGCCCGGCAGGGCCACGCCCAACTCGAAGCCATCCTCAAGGCCCGCACGCTGGGATTGTCCATCCAGCCGGTTTGGAACAAGTCCAATCGCGAACACCTGCTCGTCGGCACCCAACCCGACGACCTCCGCGCCGAAGCCGAGGCCGCCGCCGGCTGGACCGACGGTTACTATGTCGATGCCGACCACATCGGGATCGCCACCGTGGACTGGTTCATCAACGCCAGCAATTTCCACACGCTGGACGTGGCCGACTTCATCGGCAAGCCAGCCAATCCGGCAGACGTCGAGAGTTTCGTCGGCGAGATGGCCAAATACACCGGCACCCTGGCCATTCCCGGCATCGCCGCGCCGGTCGCGGTGGATGATGCAACGGTTCGATCCGCCGCGTGCAAATTCCTCTTCGCCATCCAGGAGGCGGGCCGCATCTACCGCCACATCGTCGGGAGGAAGGGTAACGACCACTTCATCACCGAGCTTTCCGTGGATGAAACCGATTTGCCGCAACGTCCGGTGGAGTTGTTCCTGATTCTGGCGATGATCGCACGCGAGGGCATCCCCGCCCAGACCATCGCGCCGAAATTCACCGGTCGGTTCAACAAGGGCGTCGATCATGTGGGTTCCATCGCACGGTTTGAGGCGGAATTCGACCAAGACCTGTGCGTCATCGCCCACGCGATCCGTGAGTTTGGCTTGCCCGCCTCGCTCAAGCTCAGCATCCACTCCGGCAGTGACAAGTTCTCGCTCTATCCAACGATCAACCGCCTGATCAAACAGCACGCCGCCGGACTGCATGTCAAAACCGCCGGCACCACCTGGCTGGAGGAAATCATCGGCTTGGCGGAATCGGGCGGCGAAGGCCTGGAGATTGCCAAGGCAATCTACGCCGGCGCCTATCCGAAGGCGGCCGAGCTGATCGCTCCCTATGCACCGGTGGTGGACATCGTGATTGCCGAGCTGCCGACACCGGCTGAAGTGGCGGAATGGAGCGCGGAGAGATTCGTGGCCGCCTTGCGCCACGACCAGAGCGACCCGAACTACAATGCCCAATTCCGGCAGTTCATCCATGTCTCCTTCAAAGTCGCGGCGCAGATGGGCGCGTGCTATACCGACGCGTTGGAAAAGTTCCGGCCGGGCATCGCCCGCAACGTCACCCACAACCTGTTAGAACGCCACCTCAAGCCGCTCTTCGGATGATCTCATGCAGGCATTTTTCCCAACCAAGCAGATATGAACAGGAACACAGCAATCGCACAATGGACGGTTGGCATCCTGGCCGCCGGCCAATTGCTCGCCAGTGAGGCACAACCCGCGTCCGCAGTGCCGATCACCGCGCTCCAAGCGCCGTTCGACATGCCCCAGCTCCAGCGGCCGGTCTTCCCCGACAGGAGTTTCAACCTCACCGACTACGGCGCGAAGGCGGACGGCACGACAAAAAACACGGAAGCTTTCCGCAAGGCGATCACGGCCTGCAATGCGGCCGGCGGCGGGACGGTGGTCGTTCCCCGGGGCAAATGGCTCACTGGGGCGGTTCATCTCAAGAGCAACGTCAACCTGCAATTGGAGGAGGGTGCCGAAATCCATTTCAGCGACGACCCCAAGGACTACCTCCCGGCGGTCATGGTCCGCTATGCGGGAATCGAGTGCATGAACTACTCCCCGCTGTTTTATGCCCGCGACTGCACCAACATCGCCATCACCGGGCGCGGCTCGGTTTATGGCCACGGCCAAAAATGGTGGCAGTGGAGCAAAAAGGGAACCTCCGCTGAGGCGCAGACTTTCAAGCGCTTGGATCAAATGATCAGCGCGAAGGTCCCCGCGGCCGAGCGCCTCATGCCCACCGCCGCGGATGAGGGGTTCCGGCCCCAATTCATCCAGCCGATCCATTGCACCAATGTTCTGTTAGAAGGAATCACGGTTGCCGCGCCCGGGCCGTTCTGGACGGTGCAGTTCGTTTATTGCCAGAACATCATCGCCCGCGACCTCACCATCCGGACCCAGGGCGGACCGAATACCGATGGCATCAATGTGGATTCATCGCGCAATGTGCTGATCGAGGACAACCTGATTGACGCGGGCGACGATTGCATCTGCCTGAAATCGGGAAGGGACGCGGACGGACGGCGGGTGGGGTGCCCCACCGAGAATGGGGTCGTGCGCAACTGCAAGACCCTCGCCGGCCACGGCGGGGTGGTCATCGGCAGCGAGACCGGCGGCGGTCTGCGCAACGTGTGGGCGCACGACTGCGACTTCACCGGCACCGACATCGGCATCCGGATCAAGACCATGCGCGGCCGCGGGGGCATCGTCGAAAACTTGTATTTCCAGGACCTCACCATGAACCGCGTGGATTACGGCATCCACATCACGATGTTCTATCATCAGACCCCGCAGGAGCCAATCAGCGAACGGACGCCGACCTTCCGCAACTTCCGCTTCAAGAACATCCGCTTGCGGGACTGCGATCGCTCGGGTGCCAAGGAGGGCATTGCGTTTGGCAAGGACGTGCCTGCCGAAACCAAGGCGAAACTCTCCGCACGCTGAACCCATCCAATAGCACATTCATCCGTAAGAACTCAAAATCATGAAAACCGGGAAGACAATAGGAAACATGCGCTGGTTGCCGCGCCTGCTTGCCCTCCTGATGGCCGCCTGGCCATCGGGCTCGGGCGCGGCGGGCGGCAAGCCTGCCTTGGATGAAACCGCGGCTCTAACATTCGCGCGCCAACTGGCCACCGGCCGAAAGGTGGAGGCCAGGATCACCGGCGGTGAGCTGTTCCTGGAAACCAACAAGCTCTGGGACTTCCTGGAAAAGGTGGACCATCCGCGGCCAACCACGCGGCGGGTGATGGAACAATTGCTCAAACGGTTGGATGCCGCCGTGGCCAGGCCAGCAAAAGCGAACTGAATGGAAATATCATGAATACGCGATTCATCTTTCTTGCCAAACTGTCGGCCATGCTTGTCTTGGCGCAAGCTGCGGTAGCGATTCCACCGGAGATGGCCGTCTATGACCCGTCGAAACAGATACGCTTTTCGACGCCGGCCCATGCCGAAGCGAAGCGGCAAGAATTGATCCACTTCATCTGGGCCGATGGTCTGCCGTCCAACACGTTGCCCACAGTGACAAGGAACATCGCGGCGGACGTGTTCGACCGGTATTTGCCTGGAATCGAACGCAAATCGGTCACTGCGGTGGACAAACTCGATGCTGACATTGCCCCTTATGATTTTCATTCGGTTTCCTACCTTCTCCATCCGCTCAAGACCAATGTCAACACCGGAAATCTGGTCATCTATCATTCCGGCCACCGCCGCAGTGTTGACGAATGGGCGGGCGGCGACGATGTGATCAACCGGTTGTTAGGGGAAGGATTTACCGTCCTGGTTATGGATATGCCGTTCTACGGCTGGAATGCCGACGACACGATCAAGCTGCCGGAAGGAAGAGTTACGATCACCCGCGAGAAACGCGAGAACCCGCATGAGGAAATGTTCAAGAAATTCCTGCCTAAGCTGCCCAACGAGGGGGCGATCTTTAGATTCTTCTTGGAACCGGTGGTGCAGGGGATCAATTATTTCCTTCAGACAAAGCCGGGCGCGGAGGTGGCGATGGTCGGCATCTCGGGCGGCGGTTGGGCGGCGACCCTGGCTCCCGCGGTGGACATGCGCATCAAGCGGAGCTTTCCCGTGGCCGGGACGTATCCTCTCTATTGCCGGACCAAGCCGTTCCCGACCTTTTCCCACGACATTGAGCAGTATTACGATCCCCTGTACCGGGAAATCGACTCGGACGGTGATGGCATTACCGACACTGCGGCAGGCGTGGCAAGCTGGCTGGAAATCTACACGCTCGGAGCGTTCGGGCCGGGCCGCCGCCAGGTCCAGATTCTCAACTACAACGATACCTGCTGCTTTTTCGGTGATGCCTTCAAAACCTACAGCAACTTCGTTCCCGGGGTCGTCCGGAAACTGGACCAAGGCGAGTGGGGGTTCTATTCGGATGCCAACGACCGGCACTGGATATCGAGCAACGTGATCCATCAGGTGATCGAGCCGGCGTTGATGGGCACTGCGGGCATTTCCAATAGTCGCGACACGGCGGCCAGGCCTCCTGTCACCCCATGGTCGCTGACGCCGGAGCAGTGGCAAAAGCAGGCTAACGTGCCGGACGAGATCGCGCCCATTGCCGCGCCGTTCCCCATGCCCCAACTCAAGCGGCCCGTGTTCCCGAACCGCTCCTTCAGCATCGCCGACTTCGGAGCGGTGGCGGACGGCAGAACGAAGAACACCGCGGCCATTGCGGAGGCGATTGCGGCCTGCTCCAAGGCTGGCGGGGGGAAAGTGATTGTGCCTGCCGGGCGCTGGCTGACTGGCCCCATCCGACTCCAGAGCAACATTCATCTTTACCTCTCAGAGGGCGCGACGCTGCTGTTCAGCCAGGATTTCAAGGACTACCTGCCGGTCGTGTTCGTGCGTTGGGCGGGGCACGAGTGCTACAATTTTTCACCGTTCATCTACGCACGCGACTGCGAAAACATCGCCATCACCGGCCCCGGCAAACTCGATGGACAAGGGCAGCCCTGGTGGAACTGGGTTGGGGACAAGGAGGAGGAGGCCACCCGGAAGATTTACAATGCTGAGGAAAACGGCATTCCGGTCAGGGACCGCGTCTTCGGAATCGAAGGCTACGGACTGCGGCCCGAGTTCATCTCGCCTATCGGTTGCACCAATGTGCTTTTCGAGGGGTTCACCCTCGTGGACGGCCCGTTCTGGAGCGTGAATCCCGTCTATTGCCAGAACGTCATTGCCCGCAATCTCAAGATCATCACGCGCCACGCCAACGGCGACGGCGTCAATGCCAACTCGTGCCGCAACATGCTCATCGAGCACTGCTATTTTCAAACCGACGACGATGCCGTGGCGATCAAGTCCGGGATGAATGCCGATGGCCGCCGCGTCAACAAGCCGTGCGAAAACATCGTCGTGCGGCACATCTACTCGAAAGGCCCGCGCTGGGGCAGCATCTCGATCGGCAGCGACATGTCCGGCGGTGTAAAGAACGTGCTTATCCAGGATGTTCGCTTTGACGAAACCCTTCTGGGGTTCCAGATCAAGAGCGCGCCCCGGCGGGGCGGCTACGTCGAGGATGTTTGGGTGGAGGATGTCCGCGCCCGGAATCTCAACTGGTCCCTCTTCTATATCAATGCGAACTACACAGCCGAACCCAAAGCGGCCAAGCCCAGCCCGGTGGCACCGCCCAGAGTGCGCAACATCCATCTCAAGAATCTTGCCGGAAGCCAGATCGCGTCCCCGAACCGGCCACCCATTGTGATCGAAGGATTCCCCGACAAACCCGTGGAGCAGATCACGTTTGAAGACGTCGAGTGTTCCGGTCAAGATGGAGTGGCGCTCAGGCATGTGCGGAACGCCACTCTGAGGCGCGTGACCGTGAACCAGCGGAGCGGCCCGGCCATCAGAGGCGAGGATGTCCGCGATCTGGTGATCGAGGATGCGAAATCCTCGCGGGACGAAGATGTTCTGTTGGAAGTGAATGGCCCGCAGTCCCGCAACATCGTGCTCAAGACGGGCACCCCATCGCCGTCGAAACAGCGGATCGTTCTGGGCTGCGGCGTTTCACCGGACGCAGTCAGGTAATCACGAATCCAGCAAGTGGCCATCAACCAAGAAAGACAACCAAGTACATGAAACAGCAGAACCACCGATTTTTCATCCTTCTTCTCGCCCTGGGCCTCGGCCTGCCGGGCATGCGGGCGCAAGAGCCGGCTGCGGCCGTCCGCTACCGTAACGAAACGCCCGCCCAACACGACGCGTGCATGCAGTGGTGGCGCGACGCGAACTTCGGCATGTTCATTCACTGGGGCGTCTATGCGCAGTTGGGCGGCAACTACAAGGGCAAGGATTCGCTCGGCGTGGCCGAGTGGATCATGCGCAACCTGCCGATTCCCAAGGCCGAGTACGAGGCGATCGCGAAGCAGTTCAACCCGGTCATGTACGACTGGAAGACCTGCATGACCATGAACGAGAACTGGGGCTACCGCGCGTCCGACCACAAATGGAAATCGACCGGCCGGCTCGTCCAGATGCTGATCGAAATCGTCAGCAAGGGCGGCAATTTCCTGCTCAACATCGGGCCGAAGGGCGACGGGTCATTCCCCGACGAAGCCGTCGAGCGCCTCAAGGGCATGGGCGAGTGGATGAAGGTCAACGGCGAGGCGATCTACGGTGTTGAGAAGAGCCCCTTCGCAACCCTGCCCTTCAGCGAACGCACCGGCCGCTGCGCGTGGAAACCCGCCGCCGCCGGGAAGCCCGACACGATCTACCTCTACCTATACAGCATGCCCGACAAGGGCCTGATCACCCTGCCCATCAACAACCCGATCAGCAAGGCGTACTTCCTGGCAAAGCCCGACACGGCCCTGAAGGTGGAGGGCAAGACGATCACCGTGCCGGGCCCATTGCCCGACCCGGTCGCCACCGTGGTGGCGCTCGAGATCGCGGGCGAGCCCGAGGTCATCAAGGAAACCACCCCCGCCAAAGGCGGAAAATGAAACCGCCAATCACACTTAAGTGTATGGGACTAAGCGTAACGACATGAAAGCCATCGGACTGAAGAACCCGGGACTTGGTGTTGCCGCGGCGATGCTGGTCGCGGTGGCAAGCGCCCCCGCGGCCGAATTGGAGTTGCTGCGCGTGGCACGCATCTCCGGCGATGCCAAGCACAGCGCGTTTACCGCTCTGGCGCGTTTTAACGACGCGTTCTATTGCGCCTGGCGCGAAGGGTCCAGCCACGTGTCGGCCGACGGCAAGCTGCGCGTGGTCCGCTCGGCCGACGGGACGAACTGGACCCCGGTCGCGCTAATGACCCGCGCCGGCGCGGACTTGCGCGACGCGAAGCTGGAGGTGACGCCGGACAAGCGCCTCATGCTCCACGGCAGCGAAAAATTCCCTGATGGATCTTCACCGTTGCGGCGCAACATCGCCTGGTTCACCACCGACGGCACGACCTGGACCGACCCGGTCACGATCGCCGAAGACGACATCTGGTTCTGGAAGCATACCTGGCACAAGGGCACTGGTTACGGGGTGGGTTATGCATGCGTGCCACCCTATTTCACGCGCCTCTACACCAGCAAGGACGCGAAGAAATGGACCACCCACGTGGCAACCCTTAACAACTCGGGTTATGCTAACGTGAGCAGCATCGTCTTCATGCCCGACGATACGGCCCACTGCCTGCTGAGAAGGGATGACGGGACCCGCACCGCTCTGTTAGGAACGGCCGCGCCGCCTTATACAAGCTGGACGTGGCAGGATCTCGGCCGGCAGATCGGTGGCCCGGAGCTGATTCGTCTGCCTGACAACCGGCTGCTGGCCGCGGTGCGACAGTACCCCCAGGCGACGTGGCTGTGCTGGGTCAGTCCCAAGTCCGGCACCCTGACCCCGGCACTGAAGCTGCCATCCGGCGGCGACACGAGTTACGCGGGCATGGTCTGGCATGACGGGCGACTTTGGGTCAGCTACTATTCCAGCCATGAGAAACGCACCAGTGTGTACATCGCCGAGGTGGCCTATCGGCCCACCATCAACA
>JAPLUI010000326.1 GCA_026397725.1 Verrucomicrobiota bacterium
CGGATTTACGGCGTCGGCAAGCCGGATCTGGAGATCGGACGGGACACCTTTGCGGCCCGCGTCGAAAAGGCCCCTAACGGCTGGCAGCAATCATCCATCCAGGCGGCCATGCTGGGATTGACCGATGAAGCCAAGACCATGCTGGTCCAGAACGCGTCGAGCAAGGACGGCGGCAGCCGCTTCCCGGCGTTCTGGGGACCTAACTACGACTGGGTCCCGGACCATTGCCACGGCGGCAACATCCTCAACACGACGCAGACCATGCTGTTGCAGTGCGAGGGAAAGAAGATCCTCCTTTTCCCAGCTTGGCCCAAGGAGTGGAATGTATCTTTCAAACTCCATGCGCCATCTAACACCACAGTGGAGGGCGATCTGCGCGATGGCAAGGTGGTGTCGCTCAAGGTCACGCCGCAGTCCCGCGCGGCGGATGTGGTCAATATGCTGGCGAAATAGGAGAGATGAAATCTGAAGGGTTTGGAAGCAAATAAAGTAAATCGATAAAAAACCGATTGATTATGGAGTTAGTCATGAACAGCGCAAGGACAGGGCATTCCCCAATTCATCTGCATCACCTGGCAACTTCCGCGCTGGCCATGATTGGCATGTTGCTGCCGCTGGCAGGGCTGCGTGCCGCCGAGTGGCATGTCGCCGTCACCGGCAAGGATAGCCAGCGTGGCACGAAGGATGACCCGTTGCGGACGATCCAGCGCGCGGCCGATCTCGCCCAGCCGGGCGACACCGTCACCGTGCATGCGGGGGTTTACCGCGAGCGCGTCAACCCGCCGCGCGGCGGCGAGTCCGACGCGAAACGCATCATCTATCGGGCGTCACCCGGCGAGAAGGTCGAGATCAAGGGCTCGGAAGTCGTTACAAATTGGAAGAAGGTTCAAAACAACACCTGGAAAGCCACACTGCCTAACACGTTTTTCGGCAAGTTCAACCCCTACAGCGACCTCATCCACGGCGATTGGTATAACAAATCACTGACGAACCATACGGGCGCCGTTTACCTCAACGATAAATGGCTGAGAGAAACGAAAAGGCTGGAGGATGTGCTGAAACCCGCCGACGACAACATGCTTTGGAATGACACGACCAGATTGCCCGTATGGATGAGCGGCAATGTGTTTCTCAAAGGTGCCAAACCCTCCAAACATGAAACCGGGCTGCTGCTCAAGCCGGACTTCGATCCGGCACTCAATCTGCTCGAGAAGACCGATGGTCTCTACCTCGAAATCACCGCGGACAATGCCTGGGCCACCGAGCGCACACGCCAGTTGGTGACGACAGAACTGTTAGGAAAAGCGGTCATCCCCGACCAGGCGTTCGAGAATCCCGATGGCACGCCGCTGCGCATCGACACCGATTACTTCGGCAAGAAACGGAATGAAAAGAATCCGTTCCCGGGACCGTTTGAAAATCCTGCGGGTGGAAAATTGACGCTCAAAGTTTGGGAAACGAAAAAGATAAGCCAATGAAAAACAATATCAAGCACCTAACATGTGCGGCCATCTGCCTGATGCCGCTGGCGAATTCCCTGGCAGCGGATCCGGCGGCCAAGAGCCCGGCCACATACGAGCCGACGGTTGAGTCTCTCAGGCAGTCCGAGATCCCTGAATGGTTCATTGACGGCAAGCTGGGCATCTTCATGCATTGGGGACCTGAAAGCATCCCCGGGGTGGCCTCCACCTGGTATGCCCGGTGGATGTATGAGGAGGGCAGCGAGGGCTACAAGTACCACTGCGCCACCTATGGCCATCCGTCCAAATTCGGCTACAAGGATATCTGCAAGCTCTTCAAGGCGGAGAAATTCGACCAGGCCCAGGCCGACCGCCTCGTGAAGTTATACAAGCTGGGCGGCGCGCGCTACGTGGTGCCCGTCGCGTCGCACCATGACAACTTTGACATGTGGGATTCGAAATTCCAGCCGCGCTGGAATTCGATGGCCACCGCCGGCAAGGACATATGCGGGATGTGGCAGAAGGCCACGGTGGCCAACGGCCTGCATTTCGGCGTGGCCTCGCATGTCGCCCGGACCTTCCGCTGGCTGCAGACGTCACATGGAGCCGACAAGACCGGCCCGCTGGCCGGTGTGCCGTATGATGGCCAGGACCCTGCCTATCAGGACCTCTACGGCGTGCCGTGGAAGAGCACTGATCCGGGCTATGAGGGGCCGCAGGATGTAGGTCCGCCCACCTTCGAGCAGAATTTCGAGAACCGCATGAAGGACCTGATAGACAGATATCATCCTGATCTCTACTACACCGACGGCGGCCCGCCCTTCAAAGACAAGGGCTACAAGATCGTCTCGCATCTCTACAACCAGAGTCTCAAGGAACATGGAGGCAAATTGCAGGCCGTGGCCAACTTCAAGGGCGGCTGCCCCATCGGTGCCGAAAACTTTGAGTTTGAATTTCCCGCCACCCTGCAGAAGAACATCTGGCAGACGGACAAGACCATGGGTGCCGAATGGTATTGGCTGCGCAACCGCCAAAAGGATTACAAGAAGGGCTTTG
Organism: Verrucomicrobiota bacterium; assembly: GCA_026397725.1. GTDB lineage: Bacteria > Verrucomicrobiota > Verrucomicrobiia > Verrucomicrobiales > Akkermansiaceae > Luteolibacter. The sequence continues at coordinate 2,517 of JAPLUI010000326.1, forward strand.
AAATCGTCCACACCCTCATCGACGTCGTCAGCAAGAATGGCAACCTGCTGCTCAATGTCCCGCTGACCGGAGATGGCGAATTGGAAGAGGAGGTGATCACCATGCTCAAGGATATGGGGCATGACTTCGATCTCATCGGGGAAGCTGTGTTCTCAACGCGCACCTGGGAGACTTTCGGCGAAGGCGAAAAAAACTTCAACACCATTTCCAGCGGCACGGCAAAAGACCTCCGCTTCACTCGCAACAAGGCGAACAACATCCTCTATGTCACCGCTCTCGGCTGGCCCGGCGACGGTGCCGTGATGAAAATCAAGACCCTCAACAAGCACCGCATCGACTTGAAGAGCCTGCAGGGCATGACGCTGTTAGGGTCTACGGAGAAACTGACCTACCGCCAGGATGCCGATTCCCTGCAAATCAAACTGCCGTCCAAGGAGCCCTATCCATGCAGCGCCTACCCGATCAAACTGACGTTCTCCGGTACCATCCCCAAGCTCAACGCGGCGGCCAAACTGCTGTGGCAAGCACAGGCCCGCGACCTGTCAGGCTCTGCAGACCGATCTGCCTATGGCCTAACAACTGACGGTGGCGTGTTGCTTCTCGACGTGCCCGCCGCCAGTGACGCCGCCAAGGCCGGCCTGCAAAAGGACGATGTGGTCGTCGCCTGCAATGGCAAGGAGGTCATGACCGTCGCGGACATCCGCGCCATGCAGGATCAGGCGGCCGGCCGGAAATTGTCCCTATCAATCAATCGGCTGCGGAAACCGCTGCCGATTGATCTGACAAACTACACCTATGTTGTCATGGAGACTCTGGCCGATACCGGGTTCAAGGAAGTGCCGGTGGCGACGGCAGTTGTGCCAGCCAAGGTTTCATCCGGCGGACCACGGACCGTGGACGGCCCTCTTGAAGCGCTTGTTGATGGCAAGGTGGGCAAGGGCGGCAATCCGATCTTTCAGAACGGTGTGACGGACGGTGCCTACAAGCTTGACCTGGGCGAGTCGAGACGTGTTGCCCGGATCAACACCTTCTCGTCCACCGGGCGGAACCGTGCCAAACAGAATTACATTCTTTACGGCAGCAATGCCGCCGCCGATCCTGGCTGGAACGTTGCAGACGCGGCAGTATTCACGCCAGTCATGGCGGTTGATACCCGCGAGGCTGAGCCGCAGGAATTCGAGGTGACCAGCGTTCGCCGCAGTGACGGCAAGCCGCTGGGTACTTACCGCTGGCTGGTCTGGGCGGTGTCGCCCATCACCGGAGAAATCGGCGGGGAAAACTCCGCCTATCAGGAACTGCAGGTGATTCCGGGGCGGTAAGTGCAAACTTTTAGACAAATAAACAGTATCCAATCAAGGTATTTATGAAAATGATTCTATCGAGCGTTGTGTTGTTGAGTGTGTGTTCATTGGCGTCGGCGGAAATGCCGGGGGCCAAGTTGTTTGTGGCCCCGAATGGGCAGGATGCCAATCCGGGCACGCTGGACCAGCCGTTTGCGACCTTGCAGCGGGCGCAACAGGCCGCACGCAAAGTGGCGGGGCGCGAGGCCGTGACGGTGATGATGAGGGAAGGAACGTATTACCTGCCGGAAACCCTGGTCCTAACCGCCGAGGATTCCGGCAGCCAGGCCGCCCCGATCATCTATCAGGCTTATGAGCAGGAGCAAGCGGTGATCAGCGGCGGCATCCGGATGCGCAATCTCAAGTGGGAACCGTACCAGGACGGGATCATGCAGGCGAAGATGCCCGCGGGTTTCACCACCGACCAGTTGTTCGCCAATGGCGAACGCCAACCGATGGCGCGTTATCCGGATTTTGATCCCAAGGAACGCCACTTCAACGGCTGGTCGAAGGATGCGTTCGGGCCGGAGCGGGCGGCGCGATGGAAAGATCCTGCCGGCGGGTTCATCCATGCCCTGCACGGAAACGAATGGGGCGGCATGCATTATGTCATCACCGGCAAGGGGCCTGATAACAAGATCACCTACGAGGGCGGGTGGCAGAATAATCGCACGTCGAGCATGCACGATATCCGTTTCGTTGAGAATGTTTTCGAGGAACTGGATGCGCCGGGCGAGTGGTTCCTGAATTCCAGGCAGAACATGCTCTATTTCTATCCGCCGGCAGGATTGGATCTGGCCACGGCGACCATCGAGGCGGTCCGCTTGAAGCACCTGATTGAGCTGCGCGGCACGGAACAGGCACCGGTCAGGTTCGTGTGCTTCAAAGGGCTGACCTTCCGCCACGCCATGCGGACATTCATGGAGAACAAGGAGCCGCTGGTGCGCAGCGACTGGACCACGTACCGCGGCGGGGCCTTGTTCCTCACGGGCACGGAAGACTGCGCGATAGAGGACTGTTTCATCGACCAGGTCGGCGGAAATGCTGTGTTTGTGAATCATTACAACCGCAGGGTTACGGTTCGCGGCTGCCACATTGCCAAGGTCGGCGCCAACGGCGTGGCGTTTGTCGGTGATCGCGATGCGGCCAGGGTGCCTCGTGACTGGAATGACAAATCCCAGTCGCTGGCGAAACTCGACCGCACGCCAGGGCCGAAGACTGCGAACTACCCGGCTGATTGCCTGGTGGACGATTGCCTGGTTTATCTCTCGGGTCGCGTGGAAAAGCAGACCGCGCCGGTGCAGATTGAGTTGGCGCAGGGCATCACTGTGCGTCACTGTTCCCTTTATGATGTGCCGCGGGCCGGTATCAATATAGGTGATGGCTGCTGGGGAGGCCACGTGATCGAGTTCTGTGATGTCTTCGATACGGTCAAGGAAACCGGCGATCATGGCTCATTCAATTCCTGGGGGCGTGATCGTTTCTGGGGGCTGGATGGTTTGAATCTGAATGATGACAAGACCTGGGAGACGGAAAAGGCGGTGGTGCTCCTGGACGCGGTCAAAACGACCATCCTGCGCAACAATCGCTGGCGTTGCGACCGCGGTTGGGACATTGATCTCGATGACGGCTCCAGCAATTACCATATTTACAACAACCTCTGCCTGAACGGTGGTCTGAAAAACCGGGAAGGATTCTACCGCGTGGTGGAAAACAATATCATGATCAACGGATTTCACCCGCATTGCTGGTATAAGCACAGCGAGGACATTGTCCGCCGCAACATCATGTTAGCCGATCAGTATTTTCCGGCCGGCGGAATGCCGGATACGCCGTGGGGCAGGGAGATTGACCACAACCTGGTGAACCGCGACGGTGTTGCGGATCCTGAACCCGCCGTGAAGTTGGCCAAGGAATCCCGACGCGATGAGCACTCGATCATGGCCCACGCGATGTTTATCGATCCTGCCAATGGCGACTTCCGGGTGGCCGATGGATCACCGGCGCTGAAGCTTGGATTTGTGAATTTCCCGATGGATCAGTTCGGCGTGCAGAAGCCGGAACTCAAGGCTATTGCCCGCACCCCGCCAATGCCTAACATCGGAAATGCCGGCAGGCCTGCCAAGATGGAGCCTGCCGCCATCCGGGCGAGCTTCATCCTGCAGGTCAAGGCCCGTGACATTTCGGGGCTGGGTGATCGCTCGGCCTTTGGATTGCCGGATGAGACGGGTGTCCTCATTCTTGATGTCCCGGCAGGCAGTCCTGCCGCCAAAGCCGGTCTTCAGAAGGAAGATGTGATTCGTTCCTGCAATGATCAGCCGGTCAAGACTGTGGAGGTCTTGCAGAAGATTCGAGATATGGCTGCCGGCAAAAAACTGACGCTTTCGATCATGCGTAAACAGGGTCAGATAAAAGTTGAATTGAGCGAATACGCGTATGTCGTCACAGAGACTGCGGGAAATCCCAAGTTCGATACTGTGCCACTGGCTCAGGATTCAGCCGTGTTGCCCGCTATAGTATCTTCCGGCGGAGCATCCACCAACAACGATCCGATCGATTCGCTGACCGATGGCAAGGTCGCCAACAGCTATGGCCCGGTTTTTGCCAACGGGGTTGAAGGCGGTATGTACAAGCTTGACCTGGCTGCGGTAAAGAGCATCGCGCAGGTAAACACGTTCTCGGCGCTTGACGTGCGTTCACAGCAGAACTTTGTACTCTATGGAAGCGGTGCGAAGTCCGATCCGGGCTGGAAAGTCAACGATTCAAAGATTTTCACACCGGTTATTTCAGTCGACACCAGGCAGGAGGTGCCTGCCGCCTTCGAGGCCACCAGCATCCGCTGCAGCGGTGGCAAGCCGCTGGGCACTTATCGCTGGCTGGTCTGGGTGGTTTTCCCGGTTACCCAGGGTAATGCCGAGAATACGGCATTCCAGGAGTTGCAGGTGCTCCCCGCGAAGTGAGCCGAAGCCATGCCGGCAGCATTGCCGATTGGGGTTCCGTCAGGCATTCCGCTTGCCACCGATAATAAACAAATGAACAGACATATATCACGAATCGCCATGGTGCTGTTGTCCTGCCTTGCCGCCTCTTCCGCCGCCGACCTGTCAAAGCTGCGCTGCGAGTACCGCGACAACCCGCTCGGCATCGACGCGGAGAAGCCGCTGCTGTCGTGGGTGATGGAGGACGGAGGTCAGAGGGCGGAGAACAGAGGACAGCAACAAAGCGCCTATCAGGTGTTGGTCGCTGCGACCCCGGAGTTGCTCGCCAAGGACCAGGGCGACCTGTGGGACAGCAAGAAGGTGGAGTCCGACCAGAGCATCCAGGTGGAGTATGCCGGAAGGCCGTTGGAACCGCGGATGGTTTGCCACTGGAAGGTGCGAATATGGGCCAAGGACGGCAGGGTGTCGGCTTGGAGCAAGCCGGCCGGCTGGTCGATGGGCCTGTTAAAGCCCGATGATTGGCAGGCGAAGTGGGTCAAGGCGGGTGGCGACACGTCGCCGTGGCTGCGCAAGGAGTTCACCCTAACAGCCGTGCCGGAGCGGGCGATGGCCTTTGTGAATGTGAAGGGTTACTATGAATTGTATGTGAACGGCAAAAAGGTGAGCGACGATGTGCTCGCCCCGGCAGTGACGCAAGACAAGAAACGCTCGCTTTACACCACCTATGACATCAGCAAATACCTGCGCGCCGGATCTAACTGCGTTGGCCTGTGGCTGGGCAGAGGGTGGATCAAGACCGGCGCGATCGCCCGGGTCCAACTCGACATGGCTGTCGGCGGTCAGCGCGTGGTGGTGGGGACTGACGCCACTTGGACCAGCATGGCCAGCACCCATGAATTGCGTGGTCCATGGGAGTGGAGCAACATGGGCGGAGAAACCATCGACGCCCGCAAAGAGATTGCCGGTTGGAACGAGGTCGGCTGCTTGACCGGCGCCTGGCTGCCGGTTGCGGTGGTCGCCTCACCCGAGGGCGTGGCCACGGCACAGGCATGCCCTCCTAACAAGATCAACAAGGTCATCCCCATGACGGCCTGCACCAACAAGGGCGCTAACATCTGGGAACTGGATTTCGGCACCAACCTGACCGGGTGGTTGCGGTTACATCTGCCGAAGTTGGCCGCCGGCCAGCACCTGACAATCTCCTATGCCGACAAACCGGGCCAGACGTTCCAACAGGTTGATGAATACATCTCGGCCGGCAAGCCCGCAGAGGTGTTCTGTTCGAAGTTCAACTATCACGGCTTCCGTTATGCCATCGTGGACGGGCTGGCCGACAAGCCCGCGCCGGGTGACGCCGAGGCGTTGCTGATCGAATCGGATCTCGATCCGGTCGGGAACTTCGAGTGTTCCAACGACCTGTTCAACCGCATCCACCAGCTCAACCTGTGGACGATCCGCTGCCTCAGCCTGGGCGGTTACATGGTGGATTGTCCGCACCGCGAACGCTTGGGCTATGGTGACGGCCAGACCTCGCTTGACACGCAAATCATGAACCGCAACGCCCCGGCATTTTACGCCAAGTGGACGATCGACTGGTTGGACGCGCAAGACCCAGGCACCGGACAATTCCCCCATACCGCGCCGTTCGTGATTCCCTCCTGGGGCGGACCGGGATGGGGTGGCATCGCCGGCGTGTTGCCGTGGAAGAATTTCCTCTATTACGGCGACCTGCGGTTGTTAGAGCACTGCTACGGGCCGATGCGTCGTTACTCCGAGTTCCTGGATGGCCAATGCAAGGACGGCGTGCTGCGGCAAACAGGCGAGCAGGGGCAGTTTCTCGGCGACTGGGTTCCGCCCGAGCGGGGCATGGATACCCAGAACTGGCCGGGTCAAACGGCCTGCGAACTTTTCAACAACGGCTATCGCGTATATTTGTGGCAAATCCTTGAACGCAGCGCCCGCTTTCTCGGCAAGACCAAGGACGCGGACGACTATGCGGCCAGGATCCAGAAAATCAGGCCACTCATCCATGCCGCCTTCTACGATCCACAAAAGCAACTCTATGTCATTGATGAGCAGGCCTATCAGGTCATGCCGCTGCTGGCCGGCATCGTCCCTGATGCCTTGGTTGGTACCGTGCAAAAGAAACTCGAAGACCTCATCCTGGTGAAGAGCAATGGGCACCTTGATACCGGCATGCTCGGCACCTATTTTCTCATTCAATACCTGCAGGAAGCCGGGCGCAATGATCTGCTCTACACCATCTTCAACCAGCAAACCTATCCGGGATGGGGTTACATGCTGGCGCAGGGAGCAACTACCATGTGGGAGCAGTGGAACGGCTATTACTCCCATATCCACTCGTGCTTTGCTAGCCCGGGAAGCTGGTTCTATCAGGGCCTGGCCGGCATCCGCTCAGATGAATCCGGCCCGGGATTCAGGAAGATCATCATCAAGCCCGCCATCGTCGGTGATCTCACATGGGTGAAGTGCGGTTATGAATCGATCCACGGGAAGATCATCAGTAACTGGCAGCGCGATGGCGACAAACTGACCATGGATGTCACCATCCCCGCCAACACCACCGCCACCGTGCATGTCCCGGCCAAGGATGAAGCGGATGTCACCGAGTCCGGCAAACCTGCATCGAAAGCCGACGGCGTGACATTCTTGCGCATGGAACACAATGCCGCCGTCTATGCCGTCGGTTCCGGCACCTATCGGTTCCAAGCAACCCTCAAGTCATTGAAATGAAACTAACACGGAGAATCCAAATGAAGCACCATTCCATACCCCGCATGGCCACCTGTCTGCTGGCCGCCTTAGCGCTGCTGTCCGGCATCCCGGCCGCCGCCGCCGACCTGTCAAAACTGCGCTGCGAATACCGCGACAACCCGCTCGGCATCGACGCGGAGAAGCCGCGGCTGTCGTGGGTGATGGAGGACGGAGGTCAGAGGGCGGAGGACAGAGGACAGCAACAAAGCGCCTATCAGGTGCTGGTCGCTTCGTCTTCCGAGTTGCTCGCCAAAGACCAGGGCGACCTGTGGGACAGCAAGAAGGTGGCGTCCGAGCAAAGCATCCAAGTGGAATACGCGGGAAAACCGTTGGAATCGCGGATGGTTTGCCACTGGAAGGTGCGGGTGTGGGACAAGGACGGCAAAGCGTCGGCTTGGAGCAAGCCGGCCGGCTGGTCGATGGGCCTGTTAAAGCCCGATGATTGGCAGGCGAAGTGGGTCAAGGCGGGCGGCGACACGTCGCCGTGGCTGCGCAAGGAGTTCGCCCTAACAGCCGTGCCGGAGCGGGCGATGGCATTTGTGAATGTGAAGGGTTACTATGAATTGTATGTGAACGGCAGGAAGGTGAGCGACGATGTGCTGGCTCCCGCTGTGGCCGTCTATGACAAGCGCTCGCTCTACACCACCTATGACATCAGCAAGTTCCTGCGTCCGGGCACCAACTGTGTGGGCGTATGGCTGGGCTTGGGCTTGCTCTTTCCCAAGGAGCTAGCACCTCTCGCACGCGTGCAACTCGATATGACGGTTGGCGGGCAGCGGGTGGTCGTGGGGACGGACACTTCCTGGACCTTCACGTCCAGCACCCATACCGAAATCGCGTGGGGATGGTGCGGGACTGGTTACGAGAAGATCGATGCCCGCCTTGACATCGCTGGTTGGAATGAGGTCGGATGCACCAATGCCCCCGTATTGTCCGGAAGAAGCTTCGGGTGGCGTCCCGTGGAAGAGTACTCCGGGCCGACCGGCATTGCGACCGCACAATCCTGCCTCCCTAACCGCATCACGAAGGTCATTCCCGCGGTGGCCTGTGTGGCGCTGGATGACCATACAGTTGAATTTGATTTCGGCACCAATCTGTCCGGCTGGTTTCACTTGCGCCTGCCACAATTGGAAGCCGGCAAGACGGTGACCATGCATTATGCCGACAAGCGGTTCCAGTCCGTCGAGGGCGATGACACGCCGGCGGGCAAGGTCAAGCCGGCCCTGGATCCGAAGAAAATCGAAACGGCCAATGGGCCGGCCTACTATCAGACTAACAATCAGCGGACTGAATTCATCTCGGCCGGAAAAGCGGGCGAAGAGTTTTGCAACAAATTCAACTACGAGGGTTTCCGCTACGTCATTGTGCAAGGGTTGCCGGTCAAACCGGCACTCGGTGATGCCGAGGCGCTGTTCATCGAATCGGACCTCGAACCCGTCGGGTCCTTTGAGTGCTCCAACGCGCTGTTCAATCGCATCCACCAAGTGAATCTGTGGACGATCCGCTGCCTGAATCTCGGCGGCTACATGGTGGACTGTCCCCACCGCGAGCGGATGGGCTATGGGGATGGCCAGAACGGCATCGACTCGCATATCATGAACCTGGACGCATCGGCCTTTTACGCCAAGTGGGCCATCGACTGGCTGGATGCGCAGGATCCGCTCACCGGCAAGTCCGCCCAATATTCGCCGCCCAACCACGGCGACCCAAGCTGCTGGTTTCCCTGGGGCGGCATGGTCGATGTGATGCCTTGGAAGGCCTACCTCTACTACGGGGATCGTAGATTGCTTGAACGCGCCTACGAGCCGATGGTGCGCTATCCCACGATGTATCTTGAGAGCTTTTATCCCGGCGGTGGCATTGACCGGCAAGGGGGCGACGGCGGCTGCGACTGGGTGGCTCCCAACATCGGCATGACGGCCCCGCCCGGCACCGAACTTTTCATCAACTGCTATCGCGTGTATCTCATGGATCTGCTGGCCAAGTCGGCAGACGTTCTAGGCCGGACTGATGAGGCGAAGCGCCACCGGGCCAAGAGCCAGCAACTTAAAGCACTCATCAATACCGCCTACTATAAGGAAAATGAAAAGCTTTACGATAGCGACAGGCAGTTGAGCCAGGCCATGCCTCTTTTGATGGGCGTGGTCCCTGACGCCTTGCGTGGATCCGTTTTGAAACGGCTGGAAGAGAGCATCCTGGTAAAGAACAAAGGGCATCTGGACACCGGCATGCTGGGCACCTATTTCCTGCTGCAATCCCTCATGGAATCCGGACGCAATGATCTGGCCAGCACCATCATCAACCAGCAGGATTTCCCGGGCTGGGGGTACATGCTGTCGCAGGGAGCGACCACCTTCTGGGAACAGTGGAACGGATCATGGTCTCAAATCCACTCATGCTACGTCAGCCCCGGCAGTTGGTTCTACCAAGGACTGGCCGGCATCCGCCCGGATGAAACCGGTCCCGGCTTCAAAAAGATCATCATCAGGCCGGCCATCGTCGGTGATCTAACCTGGGTGAAGTGCGGTTATGACTCGATCCACGGGAAGATCGTCAGCAACTGGAAGCGCGATGGCGACAAACTGACCATGGATGTCACCATCCCCGCCAATACTACGGCAGTGGTATATGTCCCGGCCAAGGATGAAGCGGGGGTCACCGAGTCCGGCAAGCCTGCCGGCAAAGTTGATGGCGTCAAATTCCTGCGCATGGAAAGCGGCGCGGCGGTCTATGAGGTTGGGTCGGGCCAGTATAGCTTCAAGGCAGACAAGTAAGGCTAAACAGGGAGAGCTGCGGCTAGACCATGCTTCACGCCGAAGATTTCAACATTCAACATTCAACTTCCAACATTCAATGATCAAGTAAGAGCAAGACAGGACACCGCATCGGCACTTCTGCCACCCGAAAACCCATGCGCCGATGATTCACGAATTCGTCTGAAACGCCAAAAAGTGCCAACTCATTTTCCGCCGGGATCAGGAACTGTGTGGTTGCCTTGGTTGGGGTTTCTTGCTTGGGAGAGTCAGGCTTTCATCGTCATTGGGGAGAGCGGAGCGGGATCTTGAAATTGGCGCGGTAGTTGCAACGGTCGTTTGGCGCGACATCGCCATTGAGGGTGAAATCGGACCACTCGCCGGTCTGTTGGATGTTATCGGCCCACTTGAAGTCGATGGTGAAGGATTCCGCAGTCAGTCCGAGGGCGACGCGTGGGATGGCGATTTCCAGCTCGTTGCCGGCGGTGCGGAACTCGACGTCGCTCACCGCTTGCCATTGATAGCCACCGCCATCGTTGCGCTCCAAGGTGGTGATCCCGGGCCGGACATTGGAGCGGTTGATCACCCAATCGTAGCCGAGCCAGCCGGTCTTCGGGTTGTTGTCGGCGTCGATGTAGAGCAACATCCAGTTAGGATCGGTCCGGGGCGTTAGCGAGGCGCTGGTGCTCACGCAGAAATACACATGCTCCGCATCGGCGGAAACCTTGGCGGTGGCAATGTCGTTGCGTCCGGATTTGTTGGAAAATGGCGGCTGTCCCTGCCAGCCGGGGTGGTCACGGCTCGCGGCATCGCCAAGGGTATCGCGGAACACCGGCCAGCCATCCGCCCAGTCGCTGAAATCGCCGTCGATTTTGATTGGCACCTGCCTGATCCCGGGCAGGGCGCGGGTACCCTTGTATTTCCGGATGTTGGCGACCATCTGATAGTAATAGGCATCGCCGAAGCCGCCTTGCATCGGCTCGATGTCACGGCTGAATTCCGCGGAGAATTGATCCACAAAATAGGTGCCGCCGGGCTTGAGCTTGACGCCGCCCATCGACATTTCCCCCTTGGGGTCGATGAAGCGCTGGGCGATCCACTCGTTCCAACCGGTGATCATGACGAATGGTGGAGCCACCTCCAAGGCACGTCTCCATTGCTCGGCGAAATACAGTCCCTCGGCGGAGCGGCACTGGTCCGGCGGTGGCTGGACGCCGGCGTGGAAACTGCGTCCGATCGGAGTGATCGGATGTTCCGCCGTGGCAACGGTGATTTGTTCCGGAGTCGTTGGGGAATCGTGCCAGCCGGGGGTCTGGGGAGAATGATCAAGCCATGGCCATTTGTCCCGGCCGTCACCAAACCATGCCTGACCCTTGGTCCAGGCCCATGACTGACGGATGGTGAAGAAGGTTTTCACTTCCGCAGACAGCCCGTCGGAAGGAGCGAGCAGGAGCGGTTTGCCAAGCCATGCGGCCCAATGGGACCGCCCTTTGCCGGGCTTGTAGAAAGTCTGATAGAGGTGCTCGACGGTGCGTGCGCTGGCGGAGTTGGCGAGGAAGGCGATGGTCGGCGTCCGCTGGCCCAGGGCATTCATTTCATCCATCACCGCGAGCAGGGAATCCCGAACTGAGTCATAAGTGAGCGCATTGGTGACATCCAGCAACAGCACGTCCACTCCGGCATCCGCGAGCATCTGCATGTGTTTGCGGAGGACATAGCGGTCATCCTGCTTGTAATATCCAAAGAGGGGTTCCCCCCAGTGATGGAAGGCATGTTCGGGTCCGTATGTCGGATGTTCCGGATTGGCGGCGAAGATTTTCGTTAGATCATGCACCGGGCCCTGACCTTCGTTCCACAGGAAATAGAACATCCCGACGGTTCTGTTGGGTTTGACGGGGCCAGTGGTGTCGTTGAGGGGCAGGGAGCGGCCGAGTCCGTCAGTGGCGACCCAGGTATCCGCGAGGGTGTCCCATGAGAGAACCTTGGCGGATTGGGCCAACGTCGGGCAGGCCATGGCAGCCAGAGCCATTGCGGGTGCGAAGCGGCGAATGATGACAGGCGATTTCATTGAGGGTGAGCGGGGCAATATGTTTGAGCAGTGAATCAATTTGAGCGCTTCTTGCTGCGGTGGAATGGATTTCGAGGTGGAATGATGCCGGATGTGGGAATCAACGACAACCACAATGTTGTTGCACGAAGCAAAGGTATTTCTCCGACCTCTGAACTCCGCCTCCCCTACCCGCCTCTTCCTTGACCTTGGCACCGTGAAGGAAATGGCGCGGGTCGAAATCAACGGGCGCGATCTGGGTGTGACGTGGTGTCCGCCGTGGCGGGTGGCGGTTCCGGCAGGTCTGCCCCAGGCCTCCGACAATCAACTGGTGATCACGGTGGCCAACACCTGGAACAACCGCCTATGTGCCGATGCCGCATGGCCGGCCCAAGAGCGGTTGACTCGCGTGGGGCCCCGTCTCGAGGGCAGAACTGGCACCCAAACCGTCGGCTTGTTGGGCCCCGTGACGTTACAAATGGCTGTCCCGGCGGATGGGCAGTAAGAAGGGACGAAGAATACCGGTATTTATGCAGTGTGTGAGGGTGATCAATGAAAGAAAAAATGAATGGTGCACACTTGGCAAAACAAAAGAATGGACATAAAGTATGCAACACCCACTGATGGCAAGACGTGGCTTTGGTCATGACTTGAGACACGGTGGCGACTGTCCCATGAAAGGAATCGTAACAGCTTTCCAATCCGCCCGCGGGTTCCATCGCGGCTTCGCCTTGGTTGTGACGCTCTCGCTGATGATCCTGCTGACGATCATCGCGGTCGGATTGCTCACTCTCGCGGCGGTTGCGCTTCGCACCAGCGGCGAAAGTGAAGCGTTGGCCACTGCACGGGCGAATGCCCGCCTGGCGCTCATGCTGGCACTTGGAGATCTGCAGCAATCGCTAGGGCCTGACCAAGCCGTTACAGCCACATCCGGGATTCTCCAGAGCCCGGGGAAACCCGGTCTCACTGGGGTTTGGAGTTCGTGGGACTATGACCCTGCTGCCGCCAGCCTGGATTATACCAGTCCTAAAACCCAGACGGCAACCGACAGCGATTCCGTGGGTTTCAGGCGCTGGCTTGTTTCCTGTCCTGACCCAACCGCGGTGACCCGACGTGATTTCGGGAATCTCCCGTGGTCCGGAGACACGATCACACTCGCTGACCGGGCGACCTTCGGTGGTGACTTGCCGACCGGGCGTCCCATCGTTGCGGGCCGGGTTCCCATTTCCAGAAATGGAAAAGACCAGGGGGCCTGTGCCTGGCATGTCGCGGATGAGTCCGTAAAGGCCCGCATCAATGCCTATCGGGATCCTCGTGACAAACCAACTCTCGCCCAACAGTGTGCATTGCTTGCGGGCCACCGGCCGGATGTTTCGGTCATGGATAAGGCCTTGAATTTCCTCCCGAAAGACTCGACTCCACACGAATACCAGCAAGCCAACGACGGCGCGGCAAAGATCACGAGTCTCGGCCAGGTTGCATTGATCGGCGGCCAGGATACTCCCAAGAATACCCTTCGGAAATTCCGCAACGACGTGACTCCTTACTCCCTGGGAGTGCTGGCGGATGTTCGCAAAGGCGGGCTCAAGCGGGACCTTTCATCCATCTTCGAGATGAGCCAATCATCTATGACTGTGGTCCTGCCGCCGGATTATTCGAATAAGGGACTCTACCAATCCACACACGGAATTACCGGATATTCCGACCCCAAATGGCGCGTGCTGTCTGCTTATTACAACATCTTCAAGAACATCACCAACATCAATGCCACCCCGACCTATTTTCAGCTACCCTTAACAGACATTTCAATGCCGGCCAGCGGCAGCCAGCCGACCCCGCCGACCGGGTTCGCGCCCGTCCCGGTGATTGCCAAAATGCAGGTCATCTTCAGTATCGTCACACGCAACAACCACTGGGTCGCTTATGATGACACCAGTAGCAAACTTCACTTGATGTTCACCCCTCTCGTGACCCTGCACAATCCCTACAACATCAATATTTCATTCGATCTCATGGAGGTGGGCTTCGACAGCATGCCGATCGGATTCCAATTCACGGTCGGATCAAACACGAATGGCCGTCTCGTTCCGTTCAACGAACTCTATGACGGATCCGGACGAACGGGGGGCTATATCAAAAAAGCGATCGTGATGAAAATCGCGAATTGGACCGACTATGATAGAACCACCAGCAAAACCCAGACGACGGCCCAAATCGAGGCTGAAGCGGAGGCTGAAAACAACCAGCCCAAGAGCGGGCCTATTACCATGAAGCCGGGACAAACCCTCATCTGCGCTCCGTATTTGAATCCAAGCGAATACTTCGCCACCAATGGGGAGGGTACTGGACCCGGCGGCACCACATTTTTCGACTATGCGAATTCCCTCAGCCGGTCGCTCAAGGCCAAGCCCGGATATAACGGACCTTTCATCGGCCTTGACCTCGACTGGCTCAACCCGTATGGCACCGCGGTAATGGACTGCACCAGAAAGCCCCCAAACAACACTCCAATCCAGGTGACTTGCGGTCCGGCGTTGCCCACCCAGGGTGGCAGCGCGTCGTTCGATGTGAAAGTGAAAATCGGTGTTGGCGGCACTACCCGTGACTATGGTGGCATCCGCTTTGAATACCCGGCTCTGACGGATTTGCAGGGCACGCTCAAAGCATTGACATTCAATACCACGGCTTTGGACTCTTTTGTGGATTTCAATGATCCGCTTAGCAATCACGCCAACGGCAAGCCCTTCGCACTTTTCTCCGCCTATGCCCGGACGACCAGCGGCGGGGTCAATGAATCGGGTGTCCGGTCGAAGAACAGCGTGCTCGGCAACGCCTTGTTGAATGGTCGTTTTGCAGGCAAGCCGTTTCTGTTCAACAATCCCGCGCTGCCAATCGCCACGGCGAATCTGAAGAACAGCAAATTGGGTGCCCTGTCTTATGAATTGAGCCTGGAGCCGGTCAATATAGGCAGTCTGAACCGCATTTTGCAGAGCGACGCCACCAACCGCACAAGATATCTCACCGGCAACACGACCAAGCTGGGCACCAAATCCGGCAGCTATCTGGAACTTCCCCTGGGGCCGATGCAAACGATCGCGGATTTCCGCCGGTCCAATGCCTTGGCTTCTCCTTTCGCGCCAAGTTTCGTGCAGCCTGTTGGGAATTCCACGGCCTCTCCGCTGATGCACACCAACAAGGTCTCGGAGCGCGGCCCTGATGGATACAATCTTCTCGATCACTCGGTGCTGGCGAACCACGCGCTCTATGATGGCTTCTACTTCTCGACCTTCGCGACCGATGCCGGATCGCCGGTCTCCGTGTTCAATGGCTTCATGGCTGGAACCCGGGCACTGGCTTCGCAAGCCTTCCAGCCCTATTTGCCTGAGGGGATTACGGCGCAGGACGCCGCGGCATCGTTGTTTGCAGGCGGCAAACCACGAAACGACGCCTATAAGAAGGCGGCCCAATATCAGATGGTGCAGGGACCTTTCAACGTGAACTCCACCAATGTGAACGCATGGAAGGCCAAGCTCGCATCCATGAGAGGCTGCAACGTCCCGATTCTTTCGTTGCTCACTGGCACCAAAGCCCAACAAGCCGCGGTGGATAATCCCATCTTCCCAATGTCATTGTTGAACGCCGCGGCAAATGATCTCGGGCTGGATTTGGCCACCGATCCGGGCAAGGAGAACCGATGGAACGGATTCCGCCAACTCACCAATGCTGAACTCGACACCCTGGCCCGAAGGATCGTCGATGAGGTGAAAAACCGCGGCCCGTTCCTCTCCATGTCAGAATTCGTGAACCGCCGCATTGGAGCTGACAGCGAGTTGACCCGACGAGGGGCGTTGGAGGCCGCGATCGAGGCTTCCGGCATCAATAACGGCACGTTCACCAATCAAGTCCCCATCCAGGCTGCCGACATCTCGGATCCCGCAATCTACGGATTCCAAACCCCGGCAGTCGTCACCGGGAATCCCGCGGCGGGAGCGCCCGGATGGATCAGCCAGGGCGACCTGATGCGCATCCTGGAGCCTGCCGCGACCGTCCGCTCGGATACCTTTGTCATCCGCGTGTGTGGCGAAGCGAAGGACGGCGACAAGGTGGTCCGTGCCTATGCGGAGGCGGTCTGTCAGCGGATCCCCGAGTATGTGGATTCGTCCAGCACACCCGCGGCAGGGGATCTGACCGGCTCCACAATCCCGCTGGCTAACAAAAGATTCGGCCGACAAATGATGCTGGTATCATTCCGTTGGCTCTCACCCACAGAAATCTGAATTTGCTGTGATTGCTGGAAATTATCGCACTCTAATCGCCGTCTTCCTGCTGAGCGCGTTGGCCCATTCCCAGGAGGCCCGGCCATCCGTAGCGGCGCTATCCGTTCGCGCCTTCATGCATGACCCGTCCCACACCGCTGCGGAGCTGTATCTGAAGGATGTCAATGGGCAGGTGATCAAATTGAACCTGGCGCCCGAGGAGCTTGGCAAGGCGCAGCAAACGATTCCTGTGGATGGCTCATTGGTCCTGTTCAGCACGGCAGTGGTTGATCCGAAAAACCCGGAACCGAGCGTCGCCGCCAGGGTTGCGGTCCCGAACACCATGAAGCGCGCCATCGCCATTATCATTCCCAGCCAAGCGAACGCAAAGCCGGCTTACCGCATGGTCTTGATAGATGATTCAGTCGCGGCATTTCCACCAGGGGCATCCAAGGTGTTGACGTTGGTCTCGTTTGAAACCGCCCTCGAGGCAGGTGAACACAAGGTTCTTTGCAGTCCGGGCAAAATCACCAACGTGGCGGCGGTTAAGGCGCTGGACCCCTACAACATGGCGCAAACCAATTTCCACTTCAAGAAGAATGATTCCTGGATTGCATTCAGTGAGTGCAGGATGAAATACCTCGATGTTTTCCGCCAGATTTTCCTTGTCTATACCAGGCCGGGAAGCAGTGCTCCGGAACTCACGACACTCATCGATCAACTGCCGAGGCCAGAGCGTGCCAAGTAAACCGGCTCCTCTTGAAACGATCTTCAAGCACGCGGTGCGCGAGGCCGCCGACCGGCAACCATTCGCAGCGAAATCAGCGCAATGAGGGAGGATGGGGGTGCCCGACCTACAACCCATCTGATTCATCTCTGACCGAACGCCGAGCCCTGCCGCCGGGTCAGGCCAGGGCGGTTGGGATTGAAGTTGTGTGGCTCAGTCGATTACACTTAGTCGGTTACACTTAGTCGAATCGCTTAGTCGAATCGCTTAGTCGGTTACACTTAGTCGATTCCGTCTTCCGGCTCGAACATTCAACATTCAACATTAAACATTCAACATTCAACATTCAAGTGGAAGAATGGGTGCCACGGTGGCATGGCTGGCGCTGGTGGCGACCGGGACGTGGCATCATCCCGAGGAATCCACCGTGCCACCATGCTGGTCACGCACGGCAACATACCCGGCCTTGAACCGGCCCGGACAGCACCACAAGGTGCCAAGTCACCGAAGCTGAGATCGGTTACCGAGTTCCGCGTGAAATTCCGCAGGAACCAAGACTCCACTTTTGAACACCCGAGGCGATGTGGTCGGAGTCCGTTGGACGGGTAGGATCCGCTTGCCGAAGATGCCGCGGAGGACGCGCGAGATGGTGAAGACGAACTGGCGGTGGGGGACTTCGTGGCAGACGCAGGAGGCGATCCGGTCGGCGGTCTGGCGGGCGCGGCGCTGGTGGCAGGCGGGACAGAGATGGCGGCGGCATGCGCACTCACGGGACGAGACGCCCCGGAGACGGCCTGCGGCGAGACGCCGCAATCACGGCCTGCCGCGAGACGCGGCAGCTACGTTGGAAGAGCGGATATCGCCCGGGCGGTAACGGTAGCGGAGGCGGTCCGGTTGGCGCGGGCCGACTTGCAGAAGCCCGGGCGGCCGGTGGGCGTGTTTTTGTTTGTCGGTCCGAGCGGCACCGGCAAGACCGAGCTGGCCAAGGCGCTGGCGGAGGCCTTGTTTCACGACGAGCGGCGCTTGCTCCGCTTCGACATGTCAGAGTTCATGGAAGAATACAGCGTGGCCAAGTATTCGTTCCTCGGGTTGTTCAAGATCGTCTATATTGTCTTCAATCTCGTTCCCTATGTGGCGCTGCTGATCGTGGGATAGCCACTTGGACTACTCATCCTGACTGCTGAGATCATCGGCGGTGTTTTCCAAACCGTCGGGACCTTTGCTGATGATTTCAAACTCGCCGGGCCGCTTCTTGCCGGGGAGCCGATAGACGTAGGCGTTGTGCCATGGATCGAGGGGAATCTTGCTCAACACCTGCGCCCATCGGTTCGGCGCGGGTGAAGTAGCCGGCTGTTCCACCAATGCCTTGAGCCCCTGCTGGGTGGTCGGATAACTTCCAGCATTCAACTTATACATTTCCAGGGCGCTATCGAAACTCTTGAAGTCCGTCGCCACTTGGTGAATCTTCGCCGCCCCCGCGATTCCCTTCATCGAGTAAATGGCACCACCAAGGTCCACTGAAACACCTTTGACGTTTGGCGGCCACGGGCGGAATTCATCGGGCGTCGCCTGTCGCTGCCGCTGCGCATGGCATAACTCCGTCTCAACAACACGCCACCACCACACCCCACTCCCCTACCCTACCCAATGAATCCCATCGCCTTGTTCATTGGCGTGCTTGTTGCGCTCAAATCCTAGCTGTACACCCGCACCAAGGCGGCGCTCACCAAGCTGCCGCCGATGGAGCAGATCGAGGGCGGCACTGCCGTCCTGTCGGTGCTGCGCGAGATGGAATGGGCGAAGGAACGAATGCCAAGTTGCAGGCATCGCCCCGTCGGGGCATGGGGTCGCCCTTGGATTTCCCCGCCTCTGACGCCGCGTCCGGCGGCTGCGGACGGATGCACGGGCCGTAAGTGGCCTCGCAATGGTGGGACCTTTGTGCTCCTGAAATTCCCGGGAGATTTTCCAAAAGAATCCTTGTCACCGCAGAGCGGACGGGTATTCTCAGCGGCAGGGACGCACCTCCACCGAAATGCCGTTCCGCCGAAATCGCCAACCTCCGCCCCATCCCGCCCATTCTCCCGCTCTCCGAACCACACTTTTACTTGTTCATGCGTGCCAACCCCAAAAGCAATTTCCTGGCAATCACCGCAGCGCGGGTGGTTGGAGTCACCCCTGATCCATTGACGCCATGAAGTATCGGAAAATCGGCAAGACGGAGCTTGAGGTTTCCGAGATCAGTCTGGGTTGCTGGACGATGGGGGGCCTGAGCTGGGTCAATGGCAATGCCAACGGCTGGGCCAACGTGGACGAGGACGAGGTGATCGCCGGGATCAAGGCGGCGCTGGATGCGGGTGTCAATCACTTCGACAACGCCGATGTCTATGGCAATGGCAGGGCGGAGCGGATGCTGGCCCGGGCGCTCAACAAATTGGGCGTCCGGAGCGATAGCGTCGTGATCGCCACCAAGGTCGGGCACTTTCCAGGCACGGCCGCGCATGCCTATGAGCCCGCGCACATCCGCCACCAGTGCGAGCAGAGCCTGACCAATTTGCAGCGCGACCATATTGACATTTACTATTTCCACCACGGCAGCTTCGGGCCGCACCTGGAGGATGCCGCCGCGACTCTCGATGCGCTGGTTGCCGCAGGGAAAGTGCGCGTGAAGGGGCAAAGCGCCTACTCAACCGCAGACTTCGAGATGGCCATTCCCGTGGTCAGGCCCGCCGCACTCCAGAGTTGGGCGCACGCGCTGGATGATCAGTTCCTCCGTCCGGGTGCGCGCCTTCAGGAGTTGATGACCGAGTGGGGCTGCACGTTTGTCGCCTTCTCGCCGCTCGCGCAGGGCCGTCTCCTCGACAAATACGATCCGACCCGGCCGCCGGATTTCGACCCTGGCGACCACCGGCTCGGTAGCCACGCGTTCTCAGCCGAGGCACTGGCGGCCCTCAAACCGAAACTGGAAGCACTCAAGGCACGCTTTGGCCCAAGCACCGAGGATCTCTCCGCCGTCGCGCAGCGCTACATCCTGAATCTGGACCACGTGGCGTGTGTCATCCCCGGCTTCCGCAACGAGCGCCAGGTGAAGTGCAATCTATCCGCGGTGAACCGCGAACTCTCGCCCGACGACATGGACTTCATCCGTGAGACGTTGCGATGAGAACCACCCCGAGAAGCAAGTTCTTAGCAGCCGAGTGGGTTTGCGGGTGGCAGCAGTGACGCGGTCAGGTCAGGTCAGGTCATGCTCTCGCTTGATCATTGAATGTTCAACATTCAACATTCAATTTTCGTTACTACTCAGGTATGGCAGAATCATTTCAGAATTGGAAAAAGTCATTGGATCAACCCCTGTCTGTGCGCATCCGCACGCAGACAGACCGACCAGTGATGAATCCCCCTCAAGACTCTTGAAAAATGATTCTGCCATAAATGATTCTGCCATGAATTCTTTGGAACCTGAGTAGTAACCAATTTTCAAATAAGAATGGGCGCTACGGTGGCATGGCTGGCGCTGGTTGGGGCCGGGACGTGTGAGCATCATCCCGAGGAATCCACCGGCCACCATGCTGGTCACGCACGGCAAGCTGCCCGGCAGCGCCGTCCTTGAACCGGCGTGCGCCGGGTGGCGGCAGCAGAGAACGGCCGACACACCCGCCGGCTGAAGCCGGCGCTCTATCATGCAGACGAGGCCTGGCGGATGCAAGCCGCCGCCACGCTACGCCAGGAGCCGGGCGAGGACGTAGGGGAGGATGCCGCCGGCGCGGTAGTAGAGGATTTCCACGGGGGTGTCGATGCGGACGATGACGGGGAGGTCAAAGGCCGCGGCGTTGGCCGGGTGGACGCGGAGGGTGGCATGCTGGCCGGGCTTGAGGTCGTTGGAAATGCCGAGGAGGTCGAAGCTGGCGTCGGCGAGGCCTTTGAGTCTATCGTAATCGGCCTTGTTGACGAAGGTGCAGGGGAGCACGCCCATGCCGACGAGGTTGGAGCGGTGGATGCGCTCGAAGGATTTGGTGATGACGGCCTTGACACCTAACAGGCTGGTGCCCTTGGCGGCCCAGTCGCGGCTACTACCCATGCCGTAGTCCTCGCCACCGATGATGATGGTAGGGGTGCCGGCGTTCTGATAGGTGGTGGCGGCGTCATGGATGGCCTGGGTTGCGCCGTTGATTTGGGTGACGCCACCCTCGGTGCCGGGGACCATCAGGTTCTTGATGCGGACGTTGGCGAAGGTGCCGCGGGTCATGACGCGGTCGTTGCCGCGGCGCGAGCCATAGGAGTTGAAGTCGGCTACCGCGACGCCTTGTTCGGTGAGGTGGCGGCCGGCGGGGCTGTCCTGCCTGATGGCGCCGGCGGGGGAGATGTGGTCGGTGGTGACGGAGTCGCCGAAGATGCCGAGCGGGCGGGCGCCGTGGATTTCGGTGATGTCGCGCGGGGTGAGGGAGCAGCCGGCGAAGAACGGGGGCTCCTGGATATAGGTGGAGTCGCGGTCCCATTGATAGATGTTGCCGGTGGAGGACTTGATTGAGTTCCACTGCGGGTTTTGCTGGGCGAAGCCGGTGTAGAGTTGTTGGAAGACCGCGGGCTTGAGCGAGGCGTCCATGGCGGCCTGGACCTCCCCGGCGGTCGGCCAGAGGTCGGCCAGGAACACCGGGTGGCCATCGCTGCCGTAGCCGAGCGGCTCGGTGGCCATATCGATATCGACGGTGCCGGCGATGGCGAAGGCAACCACCAGCGGGGGCGACATGAGGAAGTTCGCCTTGATGGATTGATGGACACGGGCCTCAAAGTTGCGATTGCCGGAAAGGACCGCGACGGCGACGATGTCCTCGGCTTTGACGACCTCCTCGATGCCGGGGTCGAGCGGGCCGGAGTTGCCGATGCAGGTGGTGCAGCCGTAGCCGACGGTGTGGAAGCCGAGTTGGTCGAGTTCGGCCTGGAGGCCGGTTTTGGTGAGATAATCGGTGACGACGCGGGAGCCCGGGCCGAGGGAGGTTTTCACCGATGGCTTGACCGTGAGACCGCAGGCGTTGGCCCGCTTGGCGAGCAGCCCGGCGGCGAGCATGACGCTGGGGTTGGAGGTGTTGGTGCAACTGGTGATGGCCGCAATCAGGACCGAGCCATGGGTGATGGTGTCGATGACGCCCCCCTTGCTATCGACCGTGACTTCCCACAGCGGATAGGTCAGGTCGTCGTTGGCTTCGGTGATGACCCCGACCTCGGCACCGAAGGCGTGGCCGAGGTTGGGGGCCTCGTCCGGGATGTTGTCGAGAGTGGACGGGAGATCGAGCGGCTCGGTGGAGCCGGCGGTCGGCTGCTGGTTGTAGCCGTCCGGCGCGGGGGCGGTTAGGAGGCTGGCCCAGGTGGCTTTGAGCGAATCGATTTCGATGCGGTCTTGCGGGCGCTTGGGGCCGGCGACGCAGGGTTTGACGGTGGCGATGTCGAGGTCGACGATGTGGGTGAAATCGAGGGCGTCGCGGGCGGTAGGGATGCCCCAAAGTTGCTGCGCCTGGTAGTAATTCTCGACGGTTTTGCAGAGTTCCGGGCTGCGGCCGGTGGCGGCGAGGTAGCCGGTGGTGATTTCATCAACGCCGAAAAAGCCCATGGTGGCACCGTATTCAGGGGCCATGTTGGCGAGGGTGGCGCGGTCGGGCAACGACAGCGCGCGGGCACCGGGGCCGTAGAATTCGACGAACTTGCCGACGACCTGGGTTTGGCGCAGCAGCTCGGTGACGCAGAGGACGAGATCGGTGGCGGTGACGCCGGGGACGAGTTCGCCGGTCAGATAGACGCCGACCACCTCGGGGACGAGGAAGGTGACGGGTTGGCCGAGCATGCCGGCTTCCGCCTCGATGCCGCCGACGCCCCAGCCGACGACGCCGAGGCCGTTGATCATGGTGGTGTGGGAGTCGGTGCCGACGAGGGTGTCCGGATAGAACACGCCGTCTTTTTCCAGGACGCATTTGGCGAGGAACTCGAGGTTGACCTGATGGACGATGCCGATGCCGGGCGGGACGACCTTGAAGGTGTCGAAGGCCTGTTCGCCCCATTTAAGGAATTCGTAGCGTTCGCGGTTGCGGTGGAATTCGAGGTCGAGGTTGCGGGCCAGCGCGTCGCCGGTACCGGCGAAATCGACCTGGACCGAGTGATCGACGACGAGATCGACGGGGACGAGGGGTTCGATCATGTTGGCGTCTTTGCCCATGGCGTGGACGGCGGAGCGCATGGCGGCGAGATCGACGAGCAGCGGCACGCCGGTGAAGTCCTGAAGCACGATGCGGGCGACCACGAAGGGGATCTCGAAGTCACCGGGCGCCTTGGCGTGGTAGTTGGCGAGGTTGTGGATGTCGGCAGCCGTGACCTTGAGTTCGTCGTGGTTGCGCAGGAGCGACTCGAGGACGATGCGGATGGAGACCGGCAGGCGGGAGAGATTCGGGTACCCTTGCCCGGCGAGGGCGGGGAGCGAGTGGAACTTGCCTGCCGTGCCGGAGCCGGTGGTGAAGGTGTCAAGGGTGGTCATGGGAGTGGCGGTTGGTGGTTGGTGGATTCGGGATTTCGCTTGGCGGGAGCATAGGGATGGCGGGGGATTTGTCAAAATTGTTCGGGTGGAATTGTTTGGGTGGCTGGAGAAGTTTGATTTCTGTGGTTGAGGCGGGACGGGGGGCTGGGGTAGGGTTGGGGCATGCGAGCGTGGATTTCAGTTCTGATGGCAGGGGCGGTGGGCATGGGGATGATTGGCTGCGGGGGACCGGGTGGCGGCGGTGGTGCCAACCCGGGAGCATTGAGCGGTGGCGAAGATCCGGCGGAAGGCGGGATTTCCGAGGTGCCCAATCCGCGGGCGGCGATGGCGGCAAAGAGCGGCAAATCATTGGCGCAGTTGCAGTTGGGACATGAAGTCTATATGCGGAAATGCGGCGAGTGCCATGCCTACCAACTGCCGCAACACATTGAGGTGGCAAAATGGAACGCTGGGAAACTCAAGACCGATTGCGGCTCGGATCTCGGGTCGGCGGAGGTGCGGGCGGTGGTGGACTACGTATCAGCCGTCAAGACGCCGTGAGTGGGATCGTTGAATTGGCGGTTTTTGCCGGGGTGCTGGCGCTTGGCCAGTTCAGCCCGGGGCCGGATCTGCTGTTGTTGACGCGCACGGCCTTGGCGCAGGGCAGCAGGGCCGGGGCGTGGACGGCGGCGGGGATTGCGTGCGGCTTGGTGGTGCATGCGGCGGTGGCCATGAGCGGTGCCTCGCTGCTGTTAGCCGGGGCCTCGTTGCTGGCACGATGCCTGCGGGCGGCGGCGGCGGTTTATCTTGGCTGGATCGCCATCCAATTGCTGCGTGCGGCGGGCCGGCCGGGGCTCGCGACGGAGGCCGGGGCGGCTGCGCCCGGCACCGGGGATGCGATGTTTTTCTGGCGACGGGGGTTTTTCTGCAACGTCTTCAATCCCAAGGTCGCCTTGTTTCTAGCCGCAGTGGGCGCCCCCTTCCTCACGCCGGGGCATCCGGCGTGGTGGCCGCTGGTACTGGCGGGGGTGGTGGTGGGGGAAGGTTTTGTCCTGTGGATCGCTTGGGCCTGGGCACTCCAGTGGCCCCCCTTGAACCGGGGGTATCGCTCGGCCTCGCGCTGGATTGATGCACTCTTCGGCGTGGCGCTGGCCGTGCTGGCGGGGCGCTTGTGCGCCGGGCTGTGGTGAAATCCCGAATGGGCAACAAGGCGGCACCCACCACGCCCGCTTACGCAACGCTCCCATGCCACAACGCTCCACCGGCGAAGCCGACCCGCGTGCCGACAGGGGCGAACGTTATTATTGTTAGATCAATTGTAACTCGGAGTGCGGTGCTGGGTGAAGTAGCCATCACCGACATACATTGAGCCGTTGTAGTCCGGGAGCGGGCCGGCATCCGGTGGCAGCGGGACGCTGACGCTCGCGTCTTCGGGCTGGGAGTAGGCGATGCTCACGGGAGTGCCGCGCGAGACGAGGCGGAAGAACTTGGGCGAGAGGTTTTCATGCATGCGGATGCAGCCGTGGGTGCAGGGTTGGTGTTTGATCCAGCCGGTATGGAAGCCGTAGTTGGGCTTGAACTCGCACCAGTAGGGCATCGGGGTGCCTTTGAAGGACCAGCCTGCAGGTTTATCGACGAGGAACTTCTGCTTCACGCTGCTGCCGCTGTAGGCGTAGCCGTGGGTGGCGGCGCGGTGCTTCGCTTCCTTGCCGAAGATGGTGAAACTGCCGGTGGGAGTGGGGGTGGCGGAAGTGCCGACGGATACCGGCATGGCCAGCAGCATGGTGGAACCTTCCATCACGTAAACCCGCTGCTTGCTGAGCGACACCTTGACCCGGACGTTGTTAGGGTTGGTTGGGAGCTTGGTGGGCAGATCGTAGGCCTGATATGCGGCGAGGCTGGAACCGCCTGAATTGACGGAGCACGATGACAGCAACGCGGCAATGGAGGCTGCCGCGGCGGCGAGGATGATGGTTGGTTTGATTCTCATGGTTGCTTGGAATGACGGTGAGTGTCGCAGCATCATGCGGAAAGGCAAGCCGGAAATTCAACCGCTTGCATTATTGGAGCCGCTCCCAGGAATCGACCCGGTTCTTGACGAACCAGACGCTGGACTTCCGGTAGGGGACGTAAGTGACCTCGGGGCCGATTCCGACGCCACAGGCTGAGTAGGGGTAGCCGTATCGCCCATGGCGTCCGTAACCGCCGCAACCGAAGGTGCCGTAGCCGTATGCGCCGTAGTATTGGGTGGAGTAAACCGGATAGGCTGCGGTATAGTCCCAACGCAAAGCCGACTGGTCTCGTTGGAAACCTTCGTAACGCAGCGCGGGGGAGCCCCATGCCAGGAACACGGCATCCTGAGACATCCCCTTGGCCAGTTTGCCTTGCTGGACGAGCTGTTGTTCCTTGGACGAGAGCGATCCGTACAGCTCCGGGTACTGGCGGATTCGCGTCTCGGGTGTGGACGGGACACAGGCTGCGGCAGCCAGGCCGACAACAAGGACAACAAGGATCTTCTTCACGGCGCAATTCTATACCCACCCGCAGCCGGATGCAATCCGTGAGGGAAAATTTTCCGGAAGATTTGCAACACGGGCTTGCCAAGTGCGAAGTCGCCGTCGCAAGCTGGTTCCGAACCGCCGCCACGCCACCCAACATGTCAGAACTGCTCGACAATGATGATCTCACCGCCGCATTGAAAAAATGCCCGGAGTGGGAGTACGAAAAGAAAGCCATCACCCGGACTTTGGAGTTCGAGGAATTCACGGACGCCATCGATTTCGTCAATCTGCTGGCGGAGATTGCGGACGAGGCGCTGCACTATCCGGACATCACCGTCCGCCATACCAAGGTGACCTTGCGCCTGACCACGGACGACGAGGGCGGGGTGACCGATCTGGACATTGAATTTGCGCAGCGGGTGGACAATCTGGTGGATTGATCGGGGCTGGCGGGTGCGGTTTCGCGCTGCGGCGGTGGCTTCAGCGGGGGAGCATCAATTCATCGTCCTTGAGGCCGGTGAGGCGGCGCAAGCCGGCGAGCAAGCGCATGAGGGTGAAGAACAGGAAGACGAGGATGGGAACCCCGATGACGGCAAAGCCCCAGCCGGTGATTTTGGCGATGATGCCGTTGTAAACCTCAAGGGCATCCAGGGAGTGTGCGTCAAACCCGCGGAAGAACCACTGCGCGAGCCCCAGATTCATCACGGCACTGAGAAAAAACGAGGTGGCGAAAACCCGGGTGGCCCCCAGCAGCAGCTTGGCGTAGCCGGTTTGCGCGGCCAGCTCGGCGATGCGCCCTTCGATTCGCGGGATGTCAAAGAGCGTGTCGTTATAGAGAAACACCCGGATGAGCGGATTGGCCGTGCGATGCGAAAACAGGATGGCAATGCCAAGCACAAGCGGAATCATGGCTTCCTTGATCCCAAAGAGCATGCCCGCATTGGGTTTCACGCTGCCGTCCTGGTTCCACAGGTACAGGGTCAGCCCGCCGGTCAAAAACACGGACAACAAACCCAGACCGGAGAAGAAATTCGGTTTGCGGGTTCTAACGAAATACCAGATGCCGTAGCCGAGCGGCAGGGCGAGGGCGATGCTGATCGCCTTGACCGGACCGAGATGCCATGGCCGGGCTGCCTTGCCGAGCATGGCCTGCAATGCCGGATCCTTGCTGAACAGGCTGAGAATCAGCACTGGCACGATCACATTGATCAGGATGTTGGCAAGCGGATGTTCGGTCTTGGAATTGGGGTCGGCCATCGGATGGTGGTTTGGAAAGCGCGACGACTAATCAAAGAACGGGCCCTTGACAAGCCAAACCCACACAATTGGCCAAACCCGAGTCACCGCCGGGACGGCCAATGCGGTTTTCCCAATCAGTCCAGGATCTTGGGCAGGCTGCCCGGCGCCTCTGCTATCAACCCCAATGTGCCAAGCGGACCGTCTTGGCCAAGACGGCGGTGCTCTGGCGGCCGGGCCGGGGGGGCCTCAACGGGCGGCCTTGGGAGTATTGAGGAAGGCCTCCACTTCGGCCAGCGGGCGGGTGTTGAGGATGTCCTGGCGGCGGAGCCAGCCTTTGCGGGCGAGCCGCACGCCAAGACCGAGGTGGTGGAGGCGGCTACACGAGTGGGCGTCCGGGTTGATGGCGCACAGCACGCCCAGGTCGCGGGCCCGTTGCCACCAGCGCCAGTCCATGTCGAGGCGCAAGGGGCTGCAATTCAGCTCGATGATGGTGCGGGTCGCGGCCGCGCAATCGATGATCATGGCGTGATTGACCGGGTAGCCCTCGCGCTTGAGCAGCAGGCGACCGGTGAGGTGGCCCAGCATGGTGACGTGCTCGTTCTCCATGGCACGACAGATGCGCCGGGTCATCTCATCTTCGGTTAGATCGAGGTGGTTGTGGACGGAGGCGACACAGTAGTCGAGTTTTGCCAGAATCTCATCGTCGAAGTCGAGGCTGCCGTCCCTGAGGATGTCCACCTCGGAACCGGCGAAGATGCGGAAGTCCGGGTGGGCAGCATTGAGTTTGCCGATGGCCGCGACTTGCTCTAGCAGGCGTGCCTCGTCCAGGCCGTTGGCGATGAAGGTGGACTTCGAGTGATCGGCGATGCCGAGGTACTGGAGGCCCATGTCGATGGCCTCGGCGACCATGGCGGCGAGGGAATCAAGGCCGTCCGAAGCGGTGGTGTGGTTGTGGAAGGTGCCGCGCAGGTTGGCGAGTTCGACGAGCTTGGGCAGCGAGTGAGCCGCAGCGGCTTCGAGTTCGCCGTGGTTTTCGCGGAGTTCGGGCTCGATGAAATCGAGGCCGAGAGCGTGATAGATGTCCGCTTCCTCGTGGACCTCGAGGGTCGGCGCGGGCGCTGCGGCCGCAGTGGGGGTGAAGCCGTATTCGTTGAGCGAGAGGCCATGTTGGAGGGCGCGGGCGCGGAGGGCGACGTTGTGTTCCTTGGAGCCGGTGAAGTATTGCAGGGCAAAGGGAAACTGGCTGTTAGAAACGGCGCGGAGGTCGCATTGCAGGCCGTGGTGCAGGCGCACGGAGGCCTTGGTGTCGCCACAAGCCATGATGGATGCCACCTGCGGCAGGGTGGTGAAGTCCTGGCACACCAGCGCCGGCGACTTGGTGGCCACCAGGAAATCCAGGTCGTGAACGGTTTCCTTGGCGCGGCGGTAGGAACCGGCCACGGCGACCTGCGAGACCTCCGGATGCAGACGCAGCGTGTCTAACATATCGGCGACGAGCGGGCTGATGGTGCCGAGGGCAAAGGCGTCGGCAAATTTGTCTCGCAGCGCGATGGCATCAAGGATTTTGGTTTGGGTCTTGGCGCCGAAGCCGGGGAGGGCGGCGACTTTTCCGGCATCACAGGCGAGCTTGAGAGCGGCGATGGAACTGATAGCCAGCGCGGTGTGGAGGGCCTTGACTTTTTTTGGACCCAGCCCTTGCAGCTCGAAGAGGTCGAAGAGCCCGGCTGGGAATTCCGCGCGGAGATGTTGATGGAATGGCAGGCTGCCGGTGCTGGCCAAGGCGTGGAGTTTGTCGCGCAGGGCCTCGCCGATGCCTTTGATGCCGGTGAGTTGGTTGGTGGTGGCGAGGTGGACGATGTCGCCATCGAAGCTGCGGACGCATTGCGCGCCCTGGCGGTAGGCGCGGATTTTGAACGGGTTCTCGTCCTTGAGTTCCAGCAGCAGGGCGATTTCGTCAAGGACGGCGGCGAGCGTTTCGCGAGTCATGGGAGGGGGGAGGCCGTAAGACAGCAGACCAAGAGGAGGTATGGGAGGGATGGGAAGAATGGGAGGGATGGGAGGAATGGGAGGAATGGGAGGAATGGGAAGAATGGGAGGGATGGGAGGAGATGTCCCCTGCCCCCTGTTCCCTGTCTTCTGTCTTCTGTCTTTGTCACATGCCCGGGATGCCGAGGCCGCCGGTGAGTTTTTTCATTTCGGCAGCGGACATTTCCTTCCCTTTGGTGAGGGCTTCCTGGACGCCTTTGAGGACCAGTGTTTCGAGGAATTCCGGGTCGCCGGGGTCGATGACGGAGGGGTCGATCTTGATGGAGAGCACTTCGCCAGCACCGGTGGCGATGACGTTGACCTTGCCGCCGCCAACGGAGGCGCTCACGGTCTGGATGGCGAGTTCTTCCTGCTTGGCGGCGAGCCCGGCTTGCATTTGCTGGGCTTGTTTCATCAGTTTGGCGATGTTCATAACGGTGGGATCAGTTGAGGATTTTGCCCTCGAATTTCAAGAGGGCAGCTTGGATGAGAGGGTCGTTGTGGAACGGGTCTTCCGCGCCGGGCGGAGGGGCGGACACCGGGGCGGGGGCAGGGGCAGGGGCGGGCTCAGGCCATGGCGGGGCCTCGGGCGGCGCGGGTGGCTCGCTGACCTCTGGCGCGGCCGCAATGAGTGAATCAAGACTGAGGATGCCGGTAGCAGTGAGCCTGGGCGTTGCCACCACCGGGACCGGCGCGGGGGTGTCCTCAACAATGCTGGTGCATGCTGGCTCAGGCTCAGGTGCTGGCGGAGGCGCTGGCTCCTCAGCCGCCGCAACGGGCGCTGCGGATGGGGTGCTCGCGCTGGCTGGCGGGAGCGTGACTGGCGGCTCGGTGGTGAGGAAGCCGGCACCTTGGGTTAGAATCCTGATGACGTCGGTGATGCGCATTTCACTCAAGGTTTGGATGGCCTTGATGATGCCGAGTTCGAAGTGGAGACGCTTGTTAGTTGCCCATTTCATCCGGCCTTCCGTTTCTGCAAAAACGTCGATGGTGGCGAGGATGCGGTCGGGTTGATACTTGCCGGCGGCTGCCGTCAGGCCGTTCCAAAGCTGGCTGGGGATGCCCTCGCCATCGGCGGTGGGGTCGAGTTTGGCGATGAGCAGGGCCCGCAGACAACCGATGAGTTCCCCGAGCAGTTGCGAGAGGTCGCGGCCGGTTTCGGCTTCCTGTTGCACCAGCGCAAGCGCGGCGGGGGTGTCACGGCCGAGCAGCGCGGAGGTGAGGGCGGCGACTTTTTCGCGCGAGGTGAAACCGAAGACATCGAGCACATCCGCTTCCCGGATGGTGTTGCCGCAGAAGGCGACCAACTGGTCGAGCATCGACTGCGCATCGCGCATGCCGCCATCGGCACCTTTGGCAATCGCCCAGGCGGCGGTTTCGGCTAACGTGAGGCCTTCTTCCACCGCGATGTGGAGCAGGTGGCGGGAAATGGTTTCGATGGGGATCGGGCGCAGATCGAAGCGCTGACAACGCGACAGAATGGTGGGCAGGATTTTGTTAGCCTCGGTGGTGGCGAAGATGAATTTCACATGGGGCGGCGGCTCTTCAAGGGTCTTGAGCAGCGCGTTGAAGGCCGCTGAACTGAGCATGTGAACCTCGTCAATGTAGAAGATCTTGAATTGACCGCTGGCGGGGGCGAACTGGACGGTCTCCCGCAAATTCCGGATATTCTCGACCGAATTGTTAGACGCGCCGTCAATCTCCAGCACGTCCAGCGAGCGACCCTCGGCGATTTCCAGGCAGATGTCGTCGTTCGGGTTGAAATCGATTTTGGGGCCACCCGGGCAATTGAGGGCCTTGGCGAGGATGCGGGCGGTGGAGGTTTTGCCAGTGCCTCTGGGGCCGACGAACAAGTAGGCGTGTGCGAGTCGCTGCTGGGCGATTGCATTGCGAAGGGTCCTTACGACGTGGTCCTGTCCCAGGATATCGTCGAAGGTTTTCGGGCGGTATTTCCGGGCGAAGACCTGATAGCTCACGGGGGGATTGTAGGGATGCGGGCGGGTTTGTCATGGCAGAGTTTCAAGGAAATGCGAAAATCTTGGAGTGGCGGGCTTGGCACGGGCGTCCGGCAGGAGTATTTTCAGGGGGTGAACGACGAAATCAGGGTGCCGACGGCCGCAGAGAAGCGCGGATTGTATGCGGAGGCCGGCTGGCGGATCGGCGGCTTGGTGGCGGGTGAGCCGGATCGGATCGCGCGCATGGCCGGCATCGTGGCGGTGTTGCACGGGTTGCTGCCGCATTTCTACTGGACGGGATTTTACCGGGTGAGTGGGGCCGCCCTGGTGATCGGACCCTATCAGGGGACTCCCGGCTGCGCCAGGATCGCCTGGGGCAAGGGCGTCTGCGGCACGGCCTGGGCCAGCGGGCAAACCCAGGTCGTGGCCGACGTGCATGCGTTTCCCGGGCACCTCGCCTGCGATGCCCGGTCTGCCAGCGAAATCGTGGTGCCGGGGCGCGACGCGCAGGGGCGGGTGGTGGCGGTGTTAGATGTGGATTCGCTGGTGGCGGGTGCCTTTGACGAGATCGACCGGGAAGCACTCGAGGGGATTATGGCGGATTGGGGTGAAGGCGGAACCTGCGGCAAACGCGCTTGCTCCTGAGCATTACTGGCGATAGTTTCAGCCCAGCCACGACCGACGCTGAAAAAAGAATCGAGCATCTGGAGCAGCAGATTCCCAGCCTCTCCGCAGTCGCGGTAGGCAAGGCCTAGCGGCAGGCACTGGCCGCCGGGCAAAGGGTACTGGTGAGCGGTAACGATGGCATGTCATTTCGGCGCCACCCGGTTCTGGAAGGGAGGTTTCCCAAGCGTGCCTTGAGAGCAGTTCTGGAGTGGGCTGAGATTCATCGGGACGATTTGCTTGCAGATTGGCACTTGGCGAGTCTCGAACAACCACTCAATCCAATTGAACCACTTGAGTAATATGAAAACAATCCTGAGAGTATCGTCTTTCCGATACTTGGGCGGCCACCGTCTCTATCTTGAG
The DNA here is from genome assembly GCA_026397725.1 of Verrucomicrobiota bacterium. GTDB lineage: Bacteria > Verrucomicrobiota > Verrucomicrobiia > Verrucomicrobiales > Akkermansiaceae > Luteolibacter. The sequence goes on from JAPLUI010000326.1 coordinate 34,599, forward strand.
TTCAACAACGGTGAGGCCGGGGTTGTTGACCTTTCATCGGAGCTGGATGGGCCGATCTTTCAGCCGCTCCGAGACCCTGACGTTTTCGCAACCGTAAGCCTTGACGGCGGCACCATCGCCTGGCCGAATGGCGCGGACCTTGCTCCCGAATACCTGGCGGAACGACTCGTCGAACAAGGGGTCGCCCGTAACGCCTGACCCGCCTCCAGTTCAATCCACCATGACCATTACAATCTCAACCCGCAGTCGAAGCCTCGCCCCCGGTCAGGCGTAGGAGGACTCGACGTTCGGCAAAAAATACATCTATGCGCTGGCGAGTTCCAATATACGGCCTACTTTTGATAGCCGCAGGCGCGATTCTCTACTCGAAATCCAACTATCGCAAGTTGCAGCTCACGGATCGGATCTACCAGGAACTACAACATCCGGAATGGTCGAACCGGGTATTGCGAGCGAAGGAGATTTTGCCGAATTTAGGGTCGGCCGACCACAAGATGCTCTACTTGGTGGACGTCCGCCGAGTGTCGATTCCGTTGAATGATGCGATTCGATTCTACGAGAAAGAGACCGACCGACTTGGATTCAGAGAGTGCCATGTCGATCCATTCCCGAAGGCGCAGGAGAAGTTCCAATGGGACTGGGACCAGATGAAACTAGAGATACCACCGGGGGACGATACCGTCGTGATCTCGCAGAATTTCACATCGGACTCGACGATCAGACGACACAAACCGGCAGAACAATAGATGGTGGGAAATGGCCAGAAGCCCCTCAACCTCTCCACTAACTCACCCCAGCCGCACGCCCGCCATTGCTCAAATGTTGCATCGGCTCATTGAGATGGTGCCGCGAGGATTTGGCGAAGGCGAGCCCGGCGGGCGGGCGGAGCGCACGAGGGTTTTCCGCAACACCGGCTCATGGACGCCGCGAGGCCGGGAAAGTTGTCGGCGTTCAGCCCTGGGAGCGGAAGATGCGGAGAATGTACTGAGCGGCGGTCAGAAGAATGCCCGGAGCAGGAGGGCATGGACGCGGCGGCGGGGAAGTTTGATCGCCGCCGGCTGTTGGGGGTTGATCGCTGGCGTGATCCTGCTAAGGTTTGCCGCATGGGCGAGGCTTTCAAGTCGTATCTCGGGAAATGTGGCGGGCCGTCAAAGCGACCCTGGAATCGATTCCCGTGGCTGCGGGCCGGCTTGCTGGTGCTCGGTTGCGGGATGCTCGGATTGTTGTTCACCCCGATTCCGGCCAAAATCAAACGCAGTCTGCGGGAAATCTTCGCACCCAAACCGGTGGTGATTGCCACGGATGAAGCCGACCTCCGGCGGCAGATCGAGTCACGCCTGCGGGCCGAGATGGAGGAAAAATTGGCGGCCGGGCTGGCCGCCATGCGCCAAGCCGCGGAAGCGACGGCCAAGCAGGAACATGACCTGACGGACCAGGCGGACCTTGCTGACCAGGCGGACCAGGCGGACCAGGCTGCCGCGCCGCCGCCGCCGCTCATCAGCGTGCCGGGCTCGGTGACCGATGTGCGGCAACTGCGCTCCGGCATTCCCTTCAAGACGGAAATCAAGTTTGATAAGGGCGGCATCGCCTCGCAGGAACGGGTGGCTGCGGCGAGTTACTCCGCGTTCTATCAACTCAGCCTGCGCGTGCCGGCCCCCGCGAAGACCCTGCCGGAGTTGGAAGCCTCCAATCCCAAACTCGCCAAGCTGCTGCCGGGCTTGCCCGCGCTGCTCGCCAAGGCGGAGGTTTCGGGTTGGTATAACAAGATATATGATAACAAGGCGGCTCGCATCCGCCGGGACGCCACCGCACTCAACGAGCTGCTGACCAAGCATAACTACTACGACTGCGAGACCCTGCTCAATCTGCGCAGCGAAGGCGGGCGGCGGGTGTTCTTCATGCAGGCGGATATGGATGTGGTCTCAGATGGCTCCGATGGCGACCGCCTGCCGACGCTGCCGGCGGCGATTGTCGATTCGGCCAACTATCAGCCATTCACGAGTTATGGCTGGCCAAAGCAGGGCAGCGTGCCCAATCCGATGGTGGCCGGCTGGGAACGCCGAATCAAAAACGCCGAAAAAGAGCTGGCGGATCGCGCCACCGGGGCCGCCCGCAAAAAGTGGCTGCGCGACCGGATCGCCTTGCTCAAGCGTGGCGTGGCGGATTTGAAAAGTCGCAGTTTCCTCATCGCGGAGCATGATCCGTTCATCGTGCTTCCGGTGACCCTGCTCGCCGCGCAAAGTGATCCGTTTGCCCCCAAAACGGGAGACTTCGCGGTGGTGATTCACGGCGAGCAGCTCTATCCGGCCATGGTCGGCGACGGCGGCCCAATCTTCAAAGTGGGCGAGGCCTCATTGCGGATGGCCAAACAAATCAATCCCCGCGCCCTGTCTAACAGCCGACCGGTGTCGGACCTGAGAGTGAGTTATGTGATCTTTCCCGGCAGCCGGGACGCGGTGCGCGGACCGCCGGATTACGCCAAGTGGCGCCAACGCTGCCACGAACTCATCACCGAAATCGGCGGCCTGGGACCAGGCTACTCGCTGTATGAATGGCAGGATACCCTGCCCAAACCCGTGCCGCCACCCGGAGTGACTCCTCCCGCAGACACTGCGCCAACCCCCGCCGTCCCAACCCCTGCCGTCCCCGCCCCAGCCGTCCCCTCCCCCGCCGTGCCTGCCGCGCGTGTGAACTGAGCGGGGTCGGACGGGTCGGACGGGTCGGACGGGTCGGACGGGTCGGACGGGTCGGACGGGTCGGACGGGTCGGACGGGTCGGACGGGTCGGACGGGTCGGACGGGTCGGGCGGGCGTCCCAGCTCCCGCTCTAATCATGGCGGGGTCATGCACATGGTCAATCATCTCGCAACGCGCTTCCAGCGGAGATCTGCATGCTGGGAAATTCCTTACCAAACGTTTACACCAACCAACACCATGAACGTAAATACGCCGATGCCGCCTGCGTGAACGCACCCTCCAGGCGGATGTCCTTGATAGAGATGGGTTTCCTGGCCAGCAGATTGCAGCGCATCCGGACCAAGCCATCAAACTCCAGCAGGCCGGCAACCTCCAGATCGAGGTCGGCCGCGTGCTGGTGGCCGACCATTCGATAAGACAGGTTTCTTCGCGAACGAACCTCACCTTGCCGGCCTCCAATTTCAATGCGCCCGCGTCGGTTTCCACCACCAACCGCAACGGTTGCGCCAACACCTCGGTGGGCTTGGCGTCGGTGCGCGTGATGCTGCCGTTGAAGGACGACGTCACACCACAAGGCAAGCCGCCATCGGCCAGTGTCAGCCGCCGGCCTAACACAAACAGCGCGTTGCCCGTGCGCCTGACCGGAACAAACGGCTTGACCACCACCTCGTCACTCCGCCCGATGGTTGGAGTCCAACCACCGCAATCGCGACAGTCGCCACCCCTGGCTGTCACCATCCATCATCCAACATTTCACCTGCCACGGTGATACTCACTTTGACGTCCACAGGCCTGATGCCGGGTGCGGTGAGCTGGATCTGCCCGAGAAACCGGCCGCTGGCCATACGCGGGATTTGCACCCCGATCCACAGTGGTTGCACGCGGCCCTTGGCGACACGCACTTCCTTGACTAACGGATTGCCACGAAAATCGGTTCCGCCCAGGTTGAAACAGCGGAATGCCGCGGCAGGAATGCTTTGGCTCGGCGCTCCGGCTGAGGTGCAATCGCCAACCCGCAAGGTGATCAGCTCCAAGTCGCGTTCGGCGGCGTAAACACCTAACTGGAAAACATAAAACTCGCCCGGTTGCACGGTGCCGTGAATTTCTCCAGCAAAACATCCGAGCCTTCCAGCCAGGGTGCCGGCAGCGCGTCATGGCGGCGGATGGAATTCACGCGGTCCTCGCCAAACACATAACAATCGCGCGGCCCCCGCCGGGTGAAGGCCTCGACCTGCGCCGGGATGGCGAGTTGTTCCATGTCCTGCACCGGTGCTCCGCCCGGCGCGCCCGCAACCGGCGGTTCCGTCGCCAAGGGCGACACGCTCAGCAGCACCGCCAACGTCGATGATTTCCATGGATTTGTCATACATTTCTCCTCGGAAGGATGAGGAATATGCCATATTGCACTTTCAGACCGGCGTTTACAGAAGAAGCGTAGTGAACCTAAGGTTTCGTTTCGGTAACGCCGCCCCAGACAGGCTCGGTTGCGGAATCGGAAAACCGCCTTGTGTAAAGTCCGCTGATGTAACCGGTTGCACCAGCGTCCTGCCCGATATAGAAATACGCAGGCGCGGCATTCGCCGAGTAATACGGGATATCATTCGCAATGGTCAAGCCGTCTATTTTCAGATCGTATCCGCCGCATAGCTTGTGACCCAGTTTCCGGCAGGCCCTAGCCATTCATAGAGCATGTGCCATAGCGCACCCTCTTTCCAGAAACACATATTGCCCAGTTTTGGTCATGATAGTACTGAACTGCTAGGAATTTGCCTTATTGTTTGATTTTGGGGATAAAATACCCGCCTCCGGGGGCCTAGAGGCTGGCACTGAGTTTAAGGCACCTGTTGCGGGGCGATCAGTTCTCCGTACCCTCCACGCGGAAGAACTTATGTGCGACGCCGATGGGGATGGTCGCCTTGTAGCGGACATAGCCGGTGGGCACGCCGCTTTGATCGTCGAGTACCGGCATGATCGTGCTGGTGCTCCAGTCGCCTGCGCCCATGGTGACGCTTTCCTGGAGCAGATAACCGCATCCGCTAGCACGTTGCAGCCAGTGCAGGACGAGTCCTCCGCCGAGTGTTTCGCTCGTCACCAAGGTGCCGTTGCCGGCGATCGGCGAGGTGCCGAAGAGGAACTCCTGAAGGTTGGTGAAGCCATCGCCATCCGGGTCGGCCCCACAGTCGGCAGCCCCGCCGATGAGGCCGTATCCGCCTGGGCCGGCCCAGGCATCGTAGCTGTCGGCGGGCGGGCCGGTGGTGACGGTGAATTGACTGGGAGTCAAGACCCCCAGGGAAATACGGGGCTCGTAAACGAGGCCGGAGTAATTATTATAGCCAGCGGCAGTCGTGCCGTTGCCCACCAAGGTCGCGCGATACAGAAACTGGGGCAGGATGGCGGAAACTGAACCGATCAGCGTCCCGTTGAGATAGGAACTGATGTTATACGACAGGCAATCAGCGGCAGTAGGCACCAGCACCGCCGCCAGATGGTTCCACTCACCGGCTACATATTGGTCTGTGTCAATAGGACCGAAGCCCCACGCGGTCGAGAAGCCGATCCGGCCATGATAAATACCGAGATTATACATATCGCCAAAGCTGAGTGCGAAACCGGGGTACACACCGGCCTGGACGGGATTTTTCACCCAAACCTCCATCGTCAGACCCCCTGCGGCCCAGATCTCGGCCTCCGTCGCGGGGGGGGGTGTATTGTGGCGTTGCGATTGCGGTGGTGCTGCCGGTGGCGAAATTCACCGAACCGATGCCTGTCACATTCTGGGTCTCCAATGCGCTGGGGATGTCAGCCGAATAGGTGGCGGCTCCATTCCCCAGCAGGGCGGTTCCGGGGTGGCCGGCGCCGCTGTCGTCGGTGATGGGGACGCTCACCGCTCCGCTGGTGAACTCAAAGCCCCACTGCAGGATGGTGCCGGCGGACAAGGGTCCGGCGAGTCCGACGGCCAATGCAAACGATGTGATTGAGGAGTATATTTTCATGATTGGTATCAATTTTACCGCTAGGGTTGCATGCGGCGGCGTTCAGACAAGCACAAATTTTGCCGTCCGTCTATGGGGGGTTTTGGCAGAAAATCATCGGATTTTTGGCAGAATGGCACTCGACAAACGGTGATGGTGATGGATCATCTGATCGCGCCGAGGCGGCGCTTGAGAAAGGATGACGAAGCGAGCGCTCAAACGGATGGTGGGATTCTGCGCGGCGGCGTGGCAGGCAAGTGCCAGCCGCTGGGTGGACGGAGCGTTGCGCTATGTGACGGCGACGCCGGGGCTGGCGTTCCGCGACTTCAGCTTTCTGGAGGAAATGGCCATGGACGAGTTGGCGCCCGCACCGTCATGGACGGGCAAGGCCGACGGGATGATCCTCGCCTTCGGGTTGCGCGAGGACGAACCCGCAGACGCCACGATGCGCTGGATCGAGCGCGGGGGCGTGCCGGCGGTCAGCCTGGTGTGGGATTGGCGGCATCCGCGGCTGCCGGTGGTGGCCACCGACTTTGCCGCGGTGATGACGTGTGCGGCGGAGTATTTCATCCGGCAAGGTTTCGATCATTTCGCCTTCGTCGGCACGGTGGCCGTCGATCCGGTAGTCATGGCCGGGCACCACCGGGCGTTTGACCGGGTGCTGGCGGCGCATCACCGCCGCGCGGCGTTGGCCTATGACCTGAGCTTCCGCCCGAATGGCGTGCTGGAAGACCTCGAGCGGATCCGCGCCGAGGAAGGCTTGGCCCGCCTGCTGCGCGAGGCCCCCAAGCCGCTCGCGGTGTTTACCCTCAACGACTGTCAAGCCTGGGTGGTCTGCTGCATGTGCGAGGAACTGGGCCTCGAGGTGCCGGACGAGGTGGCGGTGCTCGGCTCCGGTGATTGGCCGATCTCCCGCTGCCAAAGCCCGACGCTTTCGAGCGTGCGCACGGCCGCCGAGACGGTTGGCTTTGAGGCGATGAAGCTGTTGCACCGGTTGATGGACGGCGCGGCACGGCCCGACCAGCCGCTGCTGATCGCGCCGGAAGGGGTGGTCGAACGGGAATCGACGTGCGCCGAATACCGCGAGGGCGGCGACGTCCGTCGCGCGGTGGAATTCATCCGCCGGCATGCCTGCGAGGGCATCAAGGTGGCCGACGTGGTGCGCCATCTGCGAATCGCGCGCCGGACCCTGGACCAGCATTTCGCCGACCGGCTCGGCCATTCCCCCGCCGAGGAGATCCGGCGGGTCCGCTTGGATAGGGCCAGGAAACTGCTGGCTGAAACCGGCCTGTCGGTCGGCAGGGTGGCGGAGTTGGCGGGCTTCAGGGACCTGGCGATGTTCAACGCCACGTTCCGCCAGCGCACCGGACTGCCGCCCGCCGAGTTCCGCCAGCGGGAGCAGAAGTAGCGGGGTGTACTGCCAGCGAGGCTTCGCCTCAAACCCTGGATGATGTCGTTGGGAATTTCGACTATTTGTCTGACCACAAGTCATGGGATTCCCGGCATGAAATTCCTGCACGATCTTGAGCGCGTGCTCGCGGCGGGTGGTGTCCACATCACAAACCGCCACGACCTTGACGTTCTGCTAGAGGAAATTGCCGAGGAGCGAGCGATTCTGCAGCCCCATTCCGATGAAGGCCATGTTCACAAGACTGTTAGGACCGGTCTCCGCCGCCCGGATGCGCGAGGGCAGGATGAACGGTGACAAGGTGGCGACAGCCGCCGCCTGCTTGAGAAACGAACGACGGGTTGAGGTTGATGGTTCAGTTTGAGGTGTGGTCGGCTTCAGGGTGACTTCTTTTGTTAGTGTCTATTTGTTATGGATGGGTATTTCATTTTATTCCGGTCAATGGGTGTGAACGCAATTGCACGGGGCCGAGGAGCCCGGATCCGTGGGGGCCGTCGATGGGTACGATTTGGGTAATACGCGTCACTCGCTTTTCCCTGGGAAGTTTCGCGTCGCCGACCAGGCGGTTGGCCCAGAGGTTGGTGATTTCGATCTTCAATGCGTTTTTGCCGCTGCGGATCATGCCGGTGACGTCGCAGGAGTAGGGCGGTTTCCAGAGAATTCCAAGCGGTTTGTCATTCAATGTCACGTCGGCGACGTTGCGAAGTTGTCCCAGGTCCAGTTCCAGCCGGCGATTCCCCGCGAGCAGCGCGGCCGGAACCTCGAATTCCTTGAGGTAAGTGGCGGTGCCGGAGAAATACCGGATGCCGTCGTCAGGAATGGTGGTCCAGTCAACGAGTTGGTCGAAGACGCGCGATGGGGGTGCGCCCAGGTTCGGGGGGAACCGGACTTCCCATGGGCCGGTGATCTCGAGCGGCGCGGGCGGTGGGTCGTCCTGCATCACCACCGGTGGCGGGGCGGACTCGGGCGCGGTGCCCGCAAAGACGACGAACACCGAGCCGGCGGGCGGCAAGCGCAGCTTCAGCTTCATCCCGCCGGGAACACGCGCGTAACCGGTGCACGGCTTGATTTCACCGGTGTCGGGATACCACAATTTCGGTAGACGTGGCGCGACGCGGAAGGTGCAATCGGCCTCGGCATCCTCCATTTGGGTGTTGCTAACAAAGTAGATGTCGGCGTCCGGAGTGCGGCGGTGGATGTAGTCAAGGTCGACCGGTTTCGCCGGGCTGCGGTAGGCGAAATCGGGATCAAGGCGGCGCTGCTGGAGGATCTCGCGGACACGCTTGCGGTCGGCGATCACCCGGCCTTTGCCGTAAGAACGTTCGGACGCTTCACCGGCCTTGCCTGGTCCCCAGATCCGCTCGGCGATGGCCTTGACCTGTTCGTCGCAGCGCGGGTAATCCGCCAATGAGGTATCACGCTCGGGCCTGGGGCCTAGCAGGGTCGCCCCATCGCGAACAAGCGCTTCCAATTTTGTTAGCACGGACAGCGGGATGTCGGTGCGTTCTGGCAAGACAATGACTTCGTAACTCACCCCATGAGGCAGCGTCAGGCGGCCGTCCCTGACCTCCATGCGGTTTTCGATCACATCGGAGTTAATGACGTCGTAGTCATAGCCGGTTCCGAGCGCGTCAGCGGGCACCGGGTTGGGCCTCCCGCAATGGGCGCAGGTGGCGCCGTCCAGCCGCTTGGCATCCGGGCCAATGCGGCGGGTGGCGACCAGGTTGGGCGCGTCGTCGCCGTAGTAGAAGCAGACATCCGCCACGGGCAGGCCCTGTTGGAGGAGATAACAGCAGCGCGAGAAATAGGACAACATGGGCGCGGCTTTGGGCCACCAGGTGGAGTTGACATTGAAGTGTTCGCCGGCGTGATACATGTTTCCGGGCACACCGCCTTGGGGCGGAGTATGCGCGAAGGTATGAAATGTCATCCGATTCAGCCCATCGCAAAACGCGGTATCGGCCAAGCGTTTGTATTCCAGCGGCCCGTCCTGCCAGTGCCGCCAACCGGTGAAGGACTCCGCATCGACAAGTTGCCGCCCATAGATGTGGGCGGCCGACGCCACTTCTTTCACCACCCAGAACTGCGAGCCGTTCCAGAATTCGCCACGCGGAATATCCACCACGCCGCAGGCGCGCAGCGGTTCGGTGCGCGGTTCGCCGCCGTGGCCTGCCTCCGCCACAAGCTGCATTCCGTAGGTGTTCAGGAATTCCCTGGACTTGCGATAATGGCCGTCAATCCACAAGTCGCTGACGGTCTTGTGATAGTCGTGCTGAAAGCGGGAGGTGATTTGCGGGTCGGCGAAGCTTTGGCCCTTGAGCGCGGGCAGATAGGGAATCGGATCATAGCCACGCCGCTGGCGGAATTCCGCCACCAACGAGTCGGTCCAGTCCATCTGATTGTCGACCTCGACGCTATCCACTTCCATGTAGCGCAGCGCGTCCAGGCTTGGCCGCGTTTTGAGCAACTGGTCGATGATGTAGCGAAAATGGATCTCTGCGGCGTTGCCATCGAGGTGATCGATGAGCAAGCCGTTAGAGTTGGGGCTTGGCACCATCAGGTTCTGGCCGGTGTTGCTGGTGATGAACCGCGCAATCACCCACGACCCGGGCGGGACGTCCCAAGTGAGAAGCCCGTCGCGGTTCATTTTTTCGCTGAGGTCGATGACAGCGGCGGTATCGCGGATGACGTGGTCAGGCGATTGCGGGAAAGCCAGCACGGCGATCTCCTTGAAGTAGAGTGGCAAACCGTCTGCACCTTTGGGCGCGTTGCAGGCCGGAAAGGGTAACACTTGCGACAGCTTCGACGGGCCGGTGACGGTGATTTCGCTGTGATAGAAGCCTTTCATGGCATCGCGCGGCTCAATCCAACTGCCGCCGGCGTTCCAACTGCTCGAGGCGACCATTCCCAAGTGCAAGCCCAGGCGGTCGGCCTGCTCGATGGCATGGTTGACGGCTTTGAGCGATTCGGGTCCGAGGAAGGCCGGGCCTGCCGGAATCGGTTCCTCGGGAATGGGACGGATGACACCGATGTCCCAGATCTCCACGCCGGACATTCCCTTGGCCTTCATTTCCTCGAGTTCGTAAGTCATTCGGTCAAGATCGACGTTGCCATTCATCCAGTCCCAGAAGGCTCCGGGGCGGGCTTCCATGGGCGGGTCTTGAAACAAGGCCGCCGTAGGTTCGCGCTCCGCCGCCGGGCTGGCGTGGGTAATGACGAACTCGACGAGTTCCTGGCATTGGAAGAATCCGTCCCAGACGTTATGGCCCTGGCCGGGCGGAATCCGCAGCCGCATCGAACCGCCCAGCTCACGGTAGCGTTTGGCGAGCAAGGCGGAGTTATCTGGCAGAGGCACCACGTCATCCGTATTGCCATGGATGTGGAAGATGGGCACGCCGGCCTTGGCCAGCGGGGCGAGGCGCTCGAGCGGGTTGTGCTTTGTCAGCTCCCCGTCGAGTTGCGCCGCGGTTAGACCGTAAGCGCCGCAGGCCCGGTCGAGGCCGGGCCAACTGCGGAGATTGCAAACGGGGTAAATGCCGGCGATGCAGCCGACGGCATCCGGATGCTCGGCGGCCCAGTTGTAGAGCATCAGGCCGCCACGGCTGCGGGGCAGCAGGCACGGCTTGCGGCTGAACCCGCGCCGTCCGGTCAATTCCTGATAGAAAGCGGCGAACTGGGCGCGTCCCTGCGGATTGCCATAGGATTCCCCGACGTCCACGCCGGCCACGGCGATGCCGACTGCCAGAAAACGCTCGAACATCCAGGTTTCACGGGCTTCGGGAAGGTTGGGCAGCGTGGGCGCATACCATACCCACGGGATGGGGCGGTTCGCGCGACGGTTCGCCACCGCCGGGAGAATCACGAATGCGGTGCAACCACCGACTGCAAAGACTTCTCCCGGCAGAGGCAGGTCTTTTTGCGGCTTCGCCGGGTCGGCCGCCCACGCCCGGTTCAGCGGGAGGGTCACCGCCAAAGCCAAGAGCACCGTGAAGGCGCCAAGGAAATTGTTGTTCAGGTGAAGGCTGTTGAGGGGCTTCGCGTTGTTACGCCCGCCCAAGCCGGACCTGAGGGCGGGAAAAAGGGAGTGGGTCATGGAATGATTGTTTGTCTTGATTTCAGCCACACACAAGAACGTTTCGAATGTCCTGTGGATTATTTCATTTCCCCGGAAGTTCATCCACGAACACCCCCGACACCACAACATTGGCACCTGCGGTCTTTTGGACCTTGATCGTGGCCGGTCCGGTCACTTCCCATGAGAGATAAACGCCTTTTTCGGTCTCCGCGGCGGCGGCGGTTTGGCGGTCGCAAAGCATGCCGTTACGGGATTTCGCGGTGATCTTAACGCTGCGGCCGTTTTTGTCATAGTCCAGCACATAAACGCTGAGCTTGTAGCGGCGGCCGGCTGGTGCGCGGACCTGCATTGTCACTTGTTCCGCCTCTGTCCAGCAGGCGGCTGTTTTCGGGTCGGAGACGCCAACAGGCATGGCGGGCACGCGGGAGTCGGCGGCGGCGGCGCCCCAGGAATGGCCGGGGGCGGTTGTGGTCAGGGTGAAGCCGTTTTTGGCTTCGACTGCATTTCCCGCCACCCAGGCGGCGAGGGTGCCGTACTTGCCGTGCCATGCGCCGCCGGTGGCAGTGTCATGCACGCCCTTGTCTGTGGTCACGGAAAGTTTTCTGCTGGGGATGGCGGCGCCAAGTCCCTGCGAATTTTCATTCGTTTTTTCGGACAACACGAAGGCGGTGCCACAGTCCTCGTCATCGCCCAGATTCACCGGCAGGCCTTGTGCCTTGAGCTGCGCCCCGGTGTACACGCCGCGATAGACCGGATTGGTGTTCCCGTCAACGAGCTGCGTCACTTCCTTGACGATGTAGGTTTTTGTGCCGTCCAACGTACGCAGGCTCGGGGAGAAATCCGCTGGGACATTGCCAAAGCCGACGGCGACCAACAGCGCCTCCGTTTTCGCGGCGTTGGTGTGGATCCAAGCGTATGGGCCTTTGTTATCCTCGCCGGTGGCGAGCGGATGGGCGACTTCGCGCAGCAGCGCGCTGATGCGCGGGTTCTTGCGCCAGTCGTTGAACTGCCGGAGAAACATTTTCTGCTCCGGCGTCCAGCGGCGCACGTCACTGTAATAGGTGCTACAGCCGCCGAGCAGCGAGGCGTAGCAGGCTTGTGCGGTGAACATATCGGGCCACGGGTCTTTCGCGTCTTCGCCGTGAACCTGCAAGGCGGCTTCCAGCGGCATGAGGCCGATGTAGTTCATGGCGTCGCGCAGATTTGCTTGAACACCCGCAAACCCACGAGCGCCGTCGGTGCGCTTGTACGCACCGGCCTGTCCATTCTCACCGATGAGCATCAGGCTGACGCACTGGTCGGTCGCTCCGATAGGGTTCTCCGTTTCACAGGTGGTGAGCATCTGATGATCCGGATATTTGCGGGCCATGTCTGTCATGTAATTCCGCAGGTTCACAAATTTGCGGTAGACGTTGTCGGATGGATGGCTGTAGGCGGTCGGCGTGTCGTTCAGCCACAACTCGCCGAGGTCAATCATCTGCCAGGTGCAATGGTATTTCGAGATC
>JAPLUI010000534.1 GCA_026397725.1 Verrucomicrobiota bacterium
ATCTTCTCGAACACGCCGAACCGCTTGTTCCCTAAGGTGTTCGTTCGTCGTGTGATCCAGAGTCCGTCCGTCAATTTTGGCCATGCGCGAGATTATAGCGCAATATCAGTCTGTAGTCTATCCTAAAGACTCCTCAGTATGTCCAGCCGCTTCCCGAGAAAATCGGCAGCTTCAAGGGGAACGTGAAACTCAACATCCTCAAGGATGCGCTGCCGGAGATCCACCCCGTGGACCTGGCCGACATCCTGGAGGAACTCTCCGAAGGGCAGCGCTTGGATATCTTCAATGAACTGAAAACCGAGCAGGCCTCCGATACCCTCGAGGAGATGGAGCCGCGAGCCCAGCGCAGCCTGATTTCGTCCATGGACAAGGAGCGCGTGGCGGATCTGATCGATGAGATGACTCCGGCGCAGGCCGCCGATGTCCTGGGGGTGTTGCCGGCCAGTGATGCCGAGGAAATCCTCAATCTCATGGAGCACGATGAGACCGACAAGATCGAATCACTGTTGGATAATGCCGAGCACACCATCTGTGATTTGACCACCATCAATTTCATCCGCCTGTCACCGGATATTCCGACCGCAGTGATCATTGCTGATTTCCGGCGCTTGGCGGCGGATGCCGACGTGGTGCAATATCTTTACATCGTGGAGACCGACGACAGGTTGCTGGGAGTTGTCAGTCTGGCTGAACTGCTCCAAGCGGAACCACGGACGCCCCTCTCAGAGATCATGACAACCCAGGTTGTCTATCTGGAAGAAGGCGACTCCATCAGCGAGGCCAAGGAAAAGTTCTCCCATTACGGATTTGGCGCTCTTCCGGTGACCGATGCCGACGACATCATACATGGCGTGGTGACCTATCGGGATATCATGGGACTGGTTCATTAGGTGCTTGCCCGGCCCCGTTTCAGTTGCCTCACCGCGCTCCCATCCACCATCTCTGATCTACGATCCACAGACCGCGTCAGCGGCGGCTCCAATCGCGGCCAGGACGCCCGCTACGACCCAATCCATCGAACGCGGCACGATCCGGCGATTGCAAAAATCCGGAACCATGGGAGTGTTCGCCATGGAGTTTGCCGAAGTCACCTGCCCGACCTGTTTTGAGGTGTTTGAAGTCGCCGTGCCGCATCCCGACGAGATGCCGGCGGAGGTGGACTACGATTGCGAGGTGTGTTGCCGGCCGCTGGTGGTGGTTTTCACCCACGATGAAGTTTACGCGCGGGGGCTGGCGGATTAACGGGTCTTTTCATCACACTCCAGCAGCCGCACCGGCGGTTTGCCATCGGCCATGGCCAGGCCCAGGCGGTCCCGCAAATACCCCTCCATCGCCTTGCGCACCCTGAGTTTCAGCACGCGGCCGCGCATGGCGTAGTCCCGCTCCACGGCCTTGTGCTGCGCCTCGTTCAAATCCTGGTGGGGCCGCACTCGGAGCGTCACCCATTGTTTCCAATCCTTGTCCTCGGCCGGCAACTCCGCCCGCTCCCGGCTCCATTCCACCTCCGCGATCCGGCTCAGGGTGAAGTCCCTGAAATCCCCGTTCGTCTCACACCACGCCCGCACGTGCCATCGCGCCCCGTTGTGGCCAAGCGCGTGCGGCCGCAACCACCGCCATTCCTCACTGCCGCTGTGGACGCTCGCATACCGCACCTTCACCCGCTGGCCATTGAGCACCGCCAGGAAAATCCTGCGCTCCACCGCCGCGCCCGCCTCCCGCTCCGGCATTCTCAACACCGCCACACAGCCGCCGCCCTCGCTTTCATCGGTCCAGCCGGTCCAGGTGCTCGTCGCGTCGCCGCCCAAAAACCTGGCCACCGCCTCATCCAGGCGCGGCTTGGTCAACAGGCACTTCATCTCCGCCGTCGCCTCGTAACGCTTCTGCCGCAGGTTGTACACGAAGGCCACCGGATTCAGTTCCAGATACCGCTGCAGATCCGACGACGCCTGTGCCATCGACAGCCCGAACAATCCCGCCAGATCCTGCCGCTGCACCGCCCCCTTCCACCACGCGCAGGTCTCGATGAAGCGCAAGCGCTGCCTCACCGCCCAGTTCTGATCATTGGTCTTGTTTCCCATGGTGTGTAACGAGTTGTTCCGGCCCCCCGGATACACCATTTGCCGATGGTTGGCAAACCCAAAATGAAAAAACCTTTGCATCTGTCGTTGTTTTCGCTTGTACCGTATAACTCTTGCTGGTAAACCCAGTTCAGCAACCATCATGAAAACAGGAATTGCCTTCATCCTCGACCGTTCCGGCTCCATGAGTTCCATGACCCATGCCGCCATCGCCGGCTTCAATTTTGAGGTTCCTCTTCCTCGGTGCCAACCAGGATGCCATTGCCACCGCTGCCCACCTGGGCATCCAGGCCCACAACTCCGCCACCTTCGTCGCCGATGACGACGATCTCAAAGCCGGCAGTCAAGCCTTCGCCTATAAAATCTCCGCCAGCCGGCGCCATGCCGCCAAGTGCCATCTCGACGACGCCGAGTCCGATGCCGTCCAAGAATCCATGACCGAATCCCTCGAAAAATCCCGCAAGAAGTAGCTTCGCCGTAGCTGCGGCTTCCAGCCGCAAGTGGCTGCGCCGTGGCTGCGTGCGAGGCTGCGTGCGTGGCTGCGTGCCTCCGGCCGCAGGCCGTGACTGCGTGCCTCCGGCCGCAGTGCCCATGGATAGCAAATCCCAGAGACCCCAGCGTTTCAGCGTATCAGCTTTTACCTCATCCCTCATGAACCCCAATCCCTCAAGCAACGACTGGTTTTTCCCCGTCCATGAAGCCCCCATCCACGCGACCGTCACCCGCAACGGCGTTAAGCGGGATGTGCGCGTGCCCCACAAGAAGGCCCTCGTTGCCGCCGACTCCGGCGAGATCCTCGCCTTCAACACCATGACCGACATCGCCTCCCACCCGCCGCTGAGCCCCCGCTTCCGCCGCGACCGCCCGATCCTCGAACGCCGCGCCGGTGCCTGGCTCCGCGATTTCACCTTCGCCGCAGCCCAGCCCGGCTTCACCATCCCGGCCCATCTGGAGAAACTGGCCAAGCCGGCTGAAAACTGACCCCCTGAAAGCTTCCGTCTCTTTCTGCATTTTCCGCTTCCATTCTAGCCAGAATTCCGCTCGACTCACGTCGTTCACTTCGCCGCCCATGTGAAAATCCATGCGCGGTGCCTGAGTTGACGATTTTCGGACACGCCGATCAATCAGCCGTCAAGTAGCCTCCTCGCCCCGCAACTTTCCCCGCTCATGCCAGCCAAAACAAAACCCCGGAAAGCCCCCAAACCCACGGTTCTCCGTGATTTCTTCGCATCGCTGGACGAAAAGACGAAAGGGCTCCTGCTGCTTGCATTGAACATGGAAGCCACCCGGCAGATTGTCGCCGCCAGTCTTACGCCTCATGGCGCTTCCTTGGCTTCTTTCTTCTTGCGGGACCCCCTTCTGCCTGTTTGACTTGGGCCGCGAGAGTTCTCTGCCGCAAAAGGCACTGCCTCAGAGCACCTTGCGACCGCCACCATTGCCTACAAGCGCCTGCCGAACTACTCAGTCCCCTGAACAACCCCGTGTTTTCTGAAATAAAAAACTCTCTGAAAGACCTCTACCTGAGTGACCCCAGACCTTGGCTAATTGGCTTCAGCGGCGGCAAGGATAGTACGATGGTGGCCTCTTTGATTTTCGAGGTTTTGCTCGAAATTCCGAGAGATCAGCGAATCAAGCCAATTTCGGTGCTTTGCACCGACACTCGAGTGGAAATTCCCGCAATCGTGGAGATGATCGAGGGAACTTTGGCAAAGATGCAGAAATGCTCGAGTTCGGAGGGCTTAGGGTTGGATGTGAACCTGCTCCGGCCACCTCCTGAGCAGTCTTTCTGGGTGAATATCATTGGACGGGGGTATCCCCCGCCGAATCGGGTATTCCGGTGGTGCACCCAAAGGCTGAAAATCGACCCGGTGACCGCCTTTGTCGAGAGAACCATGAAGGGAGGCAAATGGAGTGAAGCCATTTTGCACTTGGGTGCCCGTAGAAGCGAAAGCGCAGAACGGGCTCGCAATCTCGGAAACCGGGAGACAAAAAACAATCTCCGGCGCCATGTCGACATGCCGAACGTTTGGATCAACAACCCAATCGAGTACGTCTCAACGGAAGAAGTCTGGGCCTACCTACTTCAAAGGCCCAATCCTTGGGGCGGGGACAACCGCCAGCTCTATAGGGTGTATTCGAACGCTTCGGGCGGAGAGTGCCCTTTGGTTGTTGATGAATCAACCCCGAGTTGCGGCAACTCACGCTTTGGCTGTTGGACATGTACTGTGGTTGAAAGGGACAAAGCAAGCGAAGGCCTCCTGGAAAGTGGTGATGAACGCATGGAACACCTAATCGACTTTCGCAATACTCTTATTGAGTTTCGAAATCCTGAGAACGGCTGGAGAGACACGCGGCGCATGAATGGCGCGGAAGCGGATGGCCCCCTGACAATCAAGGGGCGGCGCGAGCTCTTAAAGCGCTTGCTTTTGCTCCAGGAAGAGACTGGAATGGAACTCGTAAGTGACGAGGAGTTGCTGCTCATTCAGAAAATCTGGAAAACCGCTCGCGATCCCGATGACGGTCGTGGGGTGGCTCGTATCATCAAAAAGATAAAGGGGATCCATATGCTCGATTTAAAAGAAGTCAGCCGCTTGCGTGAACTCCAGGAAGAGGTTGCTCAGGAGAAAGGTATCTGCCCTGACACACTGCGCAGGCTTCTGGCAAAGGTGGAAGAATACTCGGAAAGCCACAAGGCGATGGGGCTCCCTGACGATTTGCTTAACATCCTAAAAGACGCAGCTAACGACGCGACACAGGTCCCCCAAGAGGTGTGAATTATGCCGGAAGTATCTATTGATTCTCTCAGAATTTCGAATTTTGGTCCCTACTATGGCGACAACGAGCTTCGTTTTGATGAACTCGAAGGCCGTTGTGGCGTTCTAATTGGCGGAAAGAACGGTGCGGGCAAAACCCACCTGCTTCGCGCCCTTTACCTCGCAGTGGTTGGCGAGGCCGGAGTGGTTGACCTGAAAAAGGTTGAAACCGGGTCTGATGCCACCAAGTTCATCTTTGAGAATGCGCTAAATCGAAAAGCTGAAGCCGAAGGTGATGACACCTGTTGCTTTGACGTTACAATCTCTCAGCGAGACAAGAATGATGGAGGAGCGCGGAAGCTCCGCCTGGTCCGGGAGGTTCGCTTCCGGCCCAATTCGCCGGCGATCTGGAAGTCCACAGCTTACCGGATCGAAGGAAAGGGAGTCGAGCAGGTTGACGACGAAAGTCTGATCTATAAACTAAGGGATGCATTCCTTCCCCGCCATCTCGCCCGCTTTTTCTTTTTCGATGCGGAGCGGAGCCAAAGCTTCAACCTTGGGCAGCAGGACATTGTCGAAGGCGTGAGCCGCATCCTCGGCTTATGGACCTATGGGGAACTCGAAGACGACCTTCGCCAGTTGATCACAAGCAAGATCCCAAAAGTTTTTGATTCAAAGACCGCCAGCGTCGCGAGCAATAAACTGGCCGAAGTCACTGGTAGAATTGTGACCGCCGAGGGCAAACAAAAGAGCCACTCAGCGGAACTCAAGGCACTGGAGATTGAGGAATCCGAGGCAAATTCAGAAATGTTTGATGTCGAGGAACGACTCCTCACTTTGGGAGCGGTAGATCCACAAAAAATGGAAGCTGCCCGGGACCGCCGCACGGAGATCACCGGTGCCAAGGCGGAGCTCGAATCGCAGCTCAGAGAATCTTGGGAAAAACACCTACCCCTGATGCTTCTCGGAGGATTCAGGAAAGTGCTGCGCGATTACCTGTTGACCGAAGAGCGCCGCAGGGAATGGGAGGCAAGCAAGTCGGCAGTGGAACCGAAGATCCCCGCGGTCAAGGCTGAGGTATTTGAAAACGTTCCTGCGACATACACGCTCCACGCCGACTTTGAAAGTTTTTACAAGGAACGCTTGGAAACCGCCCTCAAGAATCTTTTCCATCCCGCCCCCGAGGGCATGGCTGCGAAGATCTTTGCCACAGACCGAAACGATACAAGCGCCCAAGTGAGAGCCCAGTTGATGGGTGCTGTTGGTAACGTCAAGGAACTCGTCGATGTCTCGATCAAGCTCGAACGAATGGAGAGTGAGGCGAGAGAGCTGGACCAGCAGATAAAGAACTTCAGCCAAAACGCTGCGGCCGTTGCTGAAGGCGGGCGACTTCATTCGAGACGTGGGGAGTTGACTGAGACACTTAAACAAATCCGGGGCAAGAAAGAAGAGCTGCTAAATGATCTTGGCCGCCTCGAAACTGAGCTTTCCGAACTGCGCCGAGAGGAAAAGCTTCTTACCGAGCAAGCCGACAAAGGGGCGAAAGGGCAGAACATGATACTGCTGGCGCACCGCTACCGAGAAGCCGCTGCTGAAATCCGGTCACGGGCGGCAAAACAACTCCGGAAAAAGATCTCCGAAACAGTTGGCGAGATCTGGGTAGAGATTACGGAACGTAGCCGTGAGTTTAAAGGAATGGAGTTTGATGACCATTGGAAGTGCTGGCTCAAGCGGGTTGATGGAAAACAGGCAACTTGGGAAGATACTAACACTTCAGCAGGACAACGCCAGGTCCGATTGTTAGCATTCTACGAAGCCCTGCGCCGCCTGGCCAAAGTAGTTCCTCCGTTGGTGGTGGATACCCCACTTGGCCGCCTTGATAAAGAAGTCAAGAATGCCGTATTGGACAGGCTTTATCTTACCGGCCACCAATCCATTATTCTCTCCACAAACTCCGAAATTGATCCGCGAAGTGAGCAGTTCGAAGTAATCCGTGGTCGTCTCGGGAGGGTTTACACGATCCACCCCTATGGTGAAGAAGGAAGCACCGATTACCGGGTGAAGATTAAGGCTAATTACTTCGGGGAGACACCTTGAAACACATGACAATCATAGAGGCCATCAAGGAGACAATGAAGCTTCAGGGCAAACCCCTGACGATTCCAGAGATTTACGCGGGTATCTCGGAGGCTGGCCTTTACACATTCAATGCGGAAAAACCACTCCACATCGTTGCGAGTCAAATCCGCCGTCATTGCAGAGGCCTCTCGTTTCCCTCGGCCTCTAGCACCAAGCACTTTGAAAGTAGAGGAGAAGGGCTTTATTACTTTCTAAATCGCTCCGTTCAGGAAAAGCAACCGAAAGAAACTGTTTCGACGCCTAAGAGATCCTTGCTTAACGATCTCAAGGCTGCCCACAAAAGCTACACTGCAGATGTCCGCTCACGAATTCTCGGTGGGTTGAAACGGCTACAACCAGAAATCTTCGAGCAATTCGCCAAAAAACTATTAGAAGCATACGGTTTCACTGGAGTCTGTGTAACACAAAGCTCCAAGGACGGAGGAATTGATGGTCATGGCCGACTCAAGGTCGGGCTCGCGCACATTAATGTGGCGTTTCAATGCAAACGCTACACAAATAAGACGATTGGCCGCCCTGTGATAGACCAATTCCGTGGAGCCATTCAAGGTCAGGTGGAACAAGGCATTTTTTTCACAACTTCGCGTTTCGTTCCGAAAGCTGAGGAGATATCGTTCAAGCCGGGGGCTGTGCCCATCATTTTGCTGGACGGAGAAGCTATCGTTGATCTTATGATCGAAAAGCGATTTGGGGTTGAAATCGAGCACATGTCGGTCCCCAGTTACGCTTTGGACATGCTGTTCGCCGAGGAGGACTCCTCGGCTTCTTCTCTTCAAGCTACCAAGTCATGAAGTTCAAACCAAGCCAGGCAGCCGAGCAGTTCATTGAAGATGTCCATCAACGCGTCGGGGCACGGAACAAAGCCGTTCTCGGTCGCAGTGCCCTGATGATGGCTCTTGGCACGGGTATTCCAGATCAATTCAAATCCAGCGATTCATTAGGAGCCGACCTCAATGACGAGACCGTTTTAGGCGATGATGGCCTCCGCGAAGTGGTGCGAACTGCACTGAATTTTCGAAGCGGAAAGACGCTGGAAGAAACCGGGTATCGGCAGGAATTCAAACGCGCCTTCGATTTTGGTTGCCTGCGCATGAAAGAACTCTGGGAAGATGCCGGGCGAGATCAATCCAAGTTCGTAGCCGAGCTGTTGAAACTCGGGGGCGATGGAATTGACGTTCCACCGGGGGCCCGTTCCTCGTCAGGAGCATTTACAAGATCGGTTGTGGATACTGCTGTGGAGCTGAGACTTCTCGAGGACGAAGAACCCTGGGTCATCAACGATACCGAAAAGAGCAGCAACTCGCTAATGGTGGTTTCGGGGCAGCCAGGCTGTGGAAAGAGTCAGTTGGCCCTTGATTTGCTCGCACAAATGTCGCGGCAGGGTGTTCGCTTTTTGTTCTTCGATCTTAAAGGCGAGTTGGAAGATCCGGGCAATGATGCGCAGAAAGCCGCCAACCGGAAGAAGTTCTTCGATCTGACCGGCGCCCAATACGTCCGCTTGATTGATAGTCCGCTGCCGGTAAATCCACTCTACTCGGGAAAAACCGGGCCGGAAACAGCGAACATTGCTTCCAGAATAGCCTCTGTGGTTCGCGCGTTCGGACCTCAGATGGGACCCAATCAGGAATCAGCAATTCGTGATGCCTACCAGCAGCTTGATAAGCCGGATTTCCCATCACTCGTTCGAGAACTCGAATCCAATGGACAAGAAGGAGTCGCGGTCTCGGTTCTCAAGAAACTTGTGGATCTAAACATATTCGCGACATCGGCCACAGCGCTGCCGTTTGAAGATTGGATCAAACGCTCAATCATTATCGACCTGAAAGCCCTCGACAATGACACCCGTGTTCTCGTAGTCGCGTTCATTCTGAACTTCTTTATTGAACGACTGAACAAGAACTTGGCGGTGAAGAACGGCAATCAACCGCTTCAGATGGTCCTGTTTGTCGATGAAGCTCACAACATCCTTCCAAAAGACGGAAAAGCTAAGCTTCTTGAAAAGCTGGCCCGTGAGGGGCGCTCGTGGGGATTCCCGCTTTGGCTCGCATCACAAGATGCGGATAAATTTGTCAGTAGCGGCGTCGATTTCGCTGAACTTGCATCGGCAGGAATATATTTTTCGCCTCAGACTCTAAGCGCAAAGGAGCAAAAGCAAATACTTGGCACCCTGATCACTAAGCCACTTGAAAAGGGGAAAGCTGTTCTCCGAATAGGTGGTAAAACGATCAGCGGTGAAACGCGACAGTTTTGGAGAGATCAGGGACAATGACCGACACTCTTGACATTCTTGATGCCAGCATTCCAGCCGCGTATGAGATGTGGCAAAATTACCCAGATACGGTGCGCTTTACGGCTTATCGTAGAGAGTTTACTGTCGATCCGAAGAACTGGAGTAGATTCACTCCTGCTGATTGGGTCTTTGATCTAAAATGGAGGGAATTCCAATATGCTACAGTCAACGACAAAGACGCACTACATGCAGAAATGACATCGGCAGATACAGGCGTATACATTTTTCACACTAAAGCTCCACGGCAATTGTATGGTTTCCCTAGCTTTCCTCTGTATGTTGGCATTTCGGGACGAAGAGAATCAGGGCGACCATTGCGTGACCGAATCGAAGACTACCTTCTCTACAGAATTGAACGCAAAACGAAGCGCGATAACATTGATGCCATGTTAAGACTTTATTTTCGATTTGTTTGGGTCGCATATGCGTACACTGCAAAGCCTTCAATCGATCTTGAGGAAGCTGAAAAAAGAATCCACGGGTATATAAATCCATGCTATGCTGTGGAAGCGCATCCCGTGGAGATTAAGAGACAACAACGAGCATTTGGAACAAGATGAAAAAGCCTTGGCCGTTACCTTGCCTGAGAGGGCAATTAGGATCCTGGATATATTACTCCACGGTTATGACCGGTGCTGAATTGAAGGACCGGGTAATGACATCTAAGGATATTCGGGAATCCAAAGCACTAGAGGATTATCTCCAGCGCGATCTCAAGCCTCGCGTATCAAAGATTGCGACTTACATTCAAAAGCGAAATGATCGATTTTTCAATTCCATCATTCTCGGGGTATTTGACGCCTTGCCGGAATGGATACAGCTCGACTTACGCTCGCTCGCAGCAACCCTAGGCACAAATGACAGTGAGCACCTTGAAGACACTATTGGCGTTTTGGTGTTTTCAGGTGGCGAAAAAATGTTCGCGATTGATGGCCAGCATCGGGTTGAAGGGATTAAACTGGCACATGGATCTCACAACAAATTCTTGGATAGTGACCAATACTCGGTTTTGATGGTGGCACATGTTGATGATTCTAAAGGAAAGGTTAGAACCCGCAGACTGTTTTGCGACATCAATAAAAACGCTGTGGCTGTCTCTGAAGGTGACAAGGTGATCATCGATGAAGATGACATTTGTGCCATTGTAACCCGACGTATTTTTGCAGAATACCATGAGTTCGGGAACGGAAAGGAAATTGCTGTCTCAGAAAGAAAAGAAGTACTCACCACAGTAGACTCAAGTGGCAAGACGCACCAGCATTTCACTAGCCTTCTTGCACTTTACACGGTTGCAAAAAAGCTAAAGCCTCTTTGTGCGAGAGCAAAAGGCAGTTCCCTGCTGACCTCTGAGAACATTGAGGAATTGCGGCTGGCTATGGAGGAATTCTTTGATTTCATATTTCAAGTGATTCCATCGTATAGCTTGTATTTCAAAGGGAAGGCCGCTCTTGCCACACTGCGTAAGGAAAATAGAAATCTTTTGTTTCGTCCCATCGGTCTCGAGATACTAAGCCGCGTTTATGTGGTAGCGTATAAGTCCGGAGAACTCGACAATCTCAGAGACATGCTACCAAAGATCAAGTTCACAAATCCAGGAGGGCCGTTAGATGGTGTTGTTTGGGTGGCAGGAAAGATTAAGGCTGGATCGAAAGAGAAAGGCGCTGCTGTAGATTTGATTCTGTTACTTTGTGGTTTGTTTTCGACCACACGACATGACGAACTCAAAAATAGGTTGCGCGTTATAACCCAGGATGAAAAATATGAACTTCCAGATTTATTGGACTAACTGCGCAAAGTAGAGGTAATGCGCAGAATCTGCCGCACCACTTGAGCGATTTCATCAGGGTTGTTCCATAGTCCGAGTGACCATCGCACACTATTCCGCGCAGCTGCGCCAGGCTTCATTGCCGCAATTACATGAGATGGATCAGGTGAATCGGCCAAACAGGCTGAGCCGCTACTGCCACATACGCCGGCCTGGTCGAGGAGTAGTAACATTGCTTCGGCGGCAATACCTGGGAAATAGATGTTTGATGTGTTCTGTAGGCGAAGAGTTTTGTGGCCATTGAGCTCGCAATCGGGAAATGCCCCAAAGATACCATGTTCCAGAGCATCGCGTAGTGGTCGCACGTTCGAGTCATAGACTGGTAACTTCTGTTGTGAAATTTCCGACGCAACCCCCAATCCAACGACGAGAGCGACGCTTTCCGTTCCTCCGCGTTTCCCTTTTTCCTGATGGCCTCCGTGGATGAATGGAATGAACGGAGTTTTGCGTTGCACGTAAAGAGCGCCACACCCTTTTGATGCGCCGATTTTATGCCCGGTGATCGATAGGTAGTCGATAGGCGCATTTTTTAAGTCGATAGGTAATTTGCCGGCGGCCTGAACCGCATCACAATGAAACGGAATTCCTCGGTCGTGGCAGCGAATACCGATTTCGTGGACCGGAAACAGGACCCCGGTTTCATTATTCGCCCACATGAGCGAGACGATAGCCGTGTCAGCGGACATGGCCGCCTCAAGATCTGACAACGCGAATAACCCTTCTCGGTCAACCGGCAGGTAGGTAACTTGGTAGCCATGATGCTTTTCCAAATGCCGGCAGTAGCTGAGGACGGACGAATGCTCAACCTGAGACGTGATGATGTGCTTTTTCTCGGGACGCGAAAGAATTGCCGAATGAATGGCCGTGTTGTTTGACTCAGTGCCACCGCTGGTAAACAGAATCTCCCGAGGGGATTTGGCACCCACTAGATCCGCTACCTGTTCGCGGGCCTTCTCAATCGCGCCTTTGAGTTTGGAACCGAAGCGGTAGGTGCTGGATGGATTTCCCCACTCGCGTTCCAAGTAGGGCAGCATGGCCTCCCGAACCTCGGGAAGAACCGGTGTGGTAGCATTATGGTCAAGGTAGATCACGTGAGAAAGAGAGCCTGGGGGAAGATGTTCACGTGGCTGAATTGGATGGTGTCCACTCGAGCACACCGGATTCACCTGGAAAGGCGGCCTTTGGGTTGTCCCGCCATGCAAATTTAGCGATTAGCGGCACCTCGGAGTACTTGGCCAGGTGGAGGGCGCATTCCCAAGCTTTGTTGGCATCGAGGCCTTGAATTGATGCGTTAATAGCGGGGATGAAGTGAAATCCGTCCTGTCCGGAACCTTTTCCCACTCTGACGTTCGCGCGGGATATTCTCTGAATTCCCTCAAGAGAGCCTGCTCGGTCGAAGGCCAGCAGGTGTGCAAGACGCACGAGATCGTTCCATTTGTTGAATTCCCTGCCTGCGATTTGTCCGACGACGCGTGTGTGGAATAGCTCAGGAGGATTCATCGGGTTGAAGCGCTTGCCTTCCACAATCGCCGTTGTCAACACGGGAGGCCGCTCCTGTGGGATAATAGGTAAATCAATTGAGGCGTCGTAATGGTCGGCCCATCGTTCAATGACCGCAGCGGGAGTTAAATCGACGAACGGGATCGCCTGTTTCTGAATCCGCTCAAAGAGCCGCTCCGGGATGTGAATTGTTACAGGCATAGCAATCAGACTGTTTGGGCTGGGTGAAGCGTGAAGGTTTGAAGATCCCTGAGCGCCGATTGTTCGGCTTCTTGTGCGGTCTTCAGTGAGTCGCGCAGGGTTTGTGAATTCGGTGCTTCTAATGCTTGACGCTCAGCAAGGACCCGTGCCCAGCGTGCCTTTCGGAAACGCGTATCGGCATCATGAAACTCTTTGTCTGCTTCGTAAATGGCAAGAGCCTCCGTGGCCGCTGCTGTGAGGTCTTCGGGGCTTTGCCAGTCCAGCGGGCCATGAAAGATGTCCTCTCTCATGATCCGTTCTACGACAGGCACTAGGGCGGAACCCCGTCCCGTCACAGCTTTGATCATCTCTTGTATTGAGTTCATTGCGATTTGCAGGAATCTAGGCAGTGTGGTTGCGAACTTCAAGCCCAAAATGGTGCTTCATGAACTCCCACTTTTCCCTCGACGGCCCGTAGCCGATGGTTTCCTCGCGGAGGCCGAGTTTGCGGAGTCTGGCGCTGAAGCGCTCCATTTGCCGGCGGTCCGGGTGGTCCTTGGCGAGGAAGCGCTCCTTGAAAAACAGGAGTTGGTGCTCGGGGCCGGTGCGGTGGTCGATGACGGTGACGAAGAGCCGCTTGAGGTCGATCTTGATGCGGGTGAGCAACTCGGGGAGCGGTGCCGTGTCGAAGTCCCGGTAGTAGTGGAAGGTGAGTTTGCGCGAATGGAGGTGGATCTTGATGAGATCGGCCTCACGGGGATTGCCATAGAGGCGGGCGGCGCACTCAACATAGACGCGGAGAATGACCGGCAGTTCGTCGAGCAGGCTGTGGTGAATGGAGAAGTGGCCTTCCTTGGCATCGAGGTGGCCGAAGTCCAGTTGGGCGGCCGCGATTTCCAATTCGTCCGCATCCCCGGCGGCAAACATGAGTTCCCGAGCCTTTTCCTCGGCGTTGGCGTAGCTGCCGAAGAAGGAACGGAGGTCGCGCTGAAGGCGGAGCGAGAGTTGGTTGAAGGGGATTTTGTGGCGGAGTTGGGCGGCGGCAACAAACACTAACAAATCTTCCTTGCGGCGCTGGCGGGCGGCGGCGAAGGAGGGCTCGCCAAAACGGTCGATGAAAAGTTGCAGCGCACGCGGGAGCGAGCCACAGGCCTGGCGGACCTCGGTGAGGCGGTCGAATTCTTCTTCACGCGGCAGGCGGCCGAGTTCGAGCACGGCTTCCCAGAAGGCGTCGAGGAGTTCGCGGTGGGTGTCGTAGGGGTCGCGCTTGGCCCGCAGCGCCTTGAGCAGGCCAAGGCGTCGCGAGAGCGATTCCCAGTCGATGAAGCGGCGGGCGCGTGAGGCGAGGAAATCATGTAACTCCGCCGGATCGCGAAACACCAGATAGATGCCGAGACCGACCGGGACGGCTTCGGTGTGCAGGGTGTCTTCTAGCAGGGCCTGGATTTCCGCGGGCTCGAAGAATTTCTGGAAGGTATTTCTGCTTGTTAGGACGCCGTCACCGAAGGTGCGGACGTCGTCATAGGCTTCCTGCCCGGCGATGAGCGTGGAGACCAGCAGCGCACGGCGGGTGTGCTGCCAGGCGTCGAGCAACGCCTCCACGCGTTCGGCCGGGTCTTCGATGACGTTGAGCACAAACCCGAGATTGACCACGTCGGCGCTTTGTTTCGGTGCATCCGGCGCATGGACCGGATCCCAGCCGCTTGCCTCGTGCCCGATTTTTTCAATCGCCACGACATCGCCGCCGTGGCCGCAGCCGTAATCAAGAAACGACTCGCCCCGGCGGAGCTGGCCGAGTTCCAGCAGGGTCTTGACCGGTTTGGAAATCTCGCGACGGACGAGGGCCGTCTTGTGGCGGTGGATTTTCTTTTTGGGTGAAGAGTGGATTGCGGGCACCGGTTCACCCGTTTCAGCAAGATGATGGCCTTTGAAGCCGAGGCCCTTTTCCGCCAGCGTGCGCTCCCAGTTCAAACGGAAGCCGATTCGTGCGGTGTCTTCCAACAACCCGGCCGCTTCCTCTTGCCGGGTGAGCTTGGCGAATTTTTCACGCAGCGGATGGTCGGGTGGTAGGAGAGTTTCCTTGCGGTGGAGGATTGGCGGATTGGCACGGGCGCGGTAGTCGTCACGGCGGATCTTGCCGGTCACGAGATCGATGATGACGGCCTCCGCCAGGGCCGGATGCGGTGCTTTCTCGAAATCCGGGTAGGCGAGAAAAGACAATTTCGGTGAGGCGGTGTGAAATTTGAGAAGATTGAATTCCGTGCCGATTTCCAGCCGCTTCCGCAGCTCGGCGACGGTGATGCGGAGCAGCGAGGGGATGACCGGGTCGTTGCCCGGGTCGAGCAAATAGACCGCGCCGGGGAGCCGCTTGCCATAAGGCAGCGCTTCGACGGCTTGGCGATATTCGGCGGCGGTCACGGGAGACGTATAGCGAACCAGCCAGCGCCCGTCACGTCACAGGGTTACATCTCGCAGGAAAGGCTAGCCGCAAGTGCAAAGACGAAGGCGCAAGAGGGTTCTGCGGCTGAGTCCGGATCTGCCGGGGGGGCGATTGAACCGTTCTTCGCCAAGGCTCCGAAAGTCAGGGGGGTGGAGTCCTTGGAATGGAACCCATTCAGGCTTTCCAAGCGCCGTCCGCAAGCGTAGATTCCCCCCAACACCCCTTTGCCATGCTCTTTGAACGACAACGCGTGCTTCTCACCCTGCTGGATGCCTTGGGGGGCCAGGTGTCCCCTACGGATTTCCAGAAACTGCTCTTCCTCTACACCCGGAACCAGAAGGCTCCGAGCTACGAATTCGTGCCCTACAAGTTCGGGTGCTTTTCGTTCTCCTCCTACGCGGACAAGCGGCGGCTTATCGAGCAAGGGCTTCTGGAAAACGATGCCGACCAATGGAAACTGACGCCCGAGGGACGCGCGACCATCCGCAAGGGGTCGGTCAATCCCATGGTGGCGGCCCGGTTCAACAAGGATCACGCCGCGCTCCGGGGCAACGAACTCGTGGCCGAGGTGTATCGGAAATTCCCGTATTACGCCAGCCGCAGCGAAATCGTGGACAAGGTGCTGAAGGATAAAAAGGAGCGGGAGCTCGTCGCCAAGAAGCAGACGGTCAAGGCGGCGGCCGGATTGCTGACCATCGGGTATGAGGGAAAATGCCTGGAAACCTACCTCAACCAACTCCTGCGGGCCGGCGTGACGGTGTTGTGCGATGTCCGCCGGAACCCACTGAGCCGGAAATACGGATTTTCCAAGACGACCCTGCGCGGGGCCTGCGAAAGCTTGGGCATCCGCTACGAGCATCTTCCCGAACTGGGAATCCCGTCCGAAGAGCGGCGGGAATTGAAGACGCAGGCGGATTACGACGCGCTCTTCGAGGGTTACGAGCGCGACAGCCTGCCGCTGCAAACCGAGGCATTGGCAACCATCCGCTCATGGATCAAAGATGGCGAGAGCGTGGCGCTGACCTGTTTTGAACTGCATCCGCACCAATGCCACCGGCACTGCGTGGCGGAGGCTTTGGAAACAGCCAACGGAAAACTCCTGAAGGCGACACACCTGTAAACGAACCACCATGGCGCGGGAACGGATTCTGATCACGGTAAAGACGTATCCGACCTTGTCCCGCAAACATGGCGAGACGGTTTGCACGGCGGGCGTCCGGGCGGATGGATCGTGGATCAGGCTCTATCCGGTGCCGTTCCGCCGGCTGAATGAAGACGAGCAGTATTCGAAGTTCGATTGGGTGGAACTGAATGTGAGGAAAGGAACATCCGATCCGCGGCCCGAAACCCACCATCCCACTGATCCCAAGGAGATCCGTGCGGTCGGCAGGATTGGAACCAAGTATGGCTGGAAAGACCGGCGGAAGGTGCTCAAGGCGGTGAAGGTTCACCAACATTTGCAGCCGCTGCTTGATGGCGCGAAGGCCAACCAACTTTCGCTCGCCTTGTTCAAGCCAGCCCGGGTGATTGATTTCCTCTGGGAGGAATGCGAGCGGGATTGGGACACGGCCAAGGTGGCGGCCATGAGGGACCAGGCGTCGCAAGGCGAGTTGTTCGCGGATGAGCAATGGCGGCAGACCTTCAAGCTCATGCCGAAACTGCCATATAACTTTTCATACAAGTTCGAGGATGCGGACGGGAAGAAGAGCGAGCTACAGGTGTTGGATTGGGAAGTGGGCCAACTGTTTCAAAACTGTCTGAGGGACGCGAAGGGCGATGAAGCGATCGCGCTGGCAAGAGTGAAACAGAAGTATTGGGATGCCTTGCTGAAAACGGACCTCCACTTTTTCCTCGGAACCATGCAGCAGTTCCACGGATTCGCGCCCAACCCATGGGTGATCGTCGGGGTACTGCCAATGCCCTATCCGCCACCGGTGGCACAATTGGAGTTTTTTGAATGAGGCAACGGTCTTCAGCCACAGCCGAAGAGTTCCGGATCGAGACGACAAAGACCGGTGGTGGTTTTTGCCGGGCATTCTGGGCTCAAATGACGCGAAATCCTTATCCCCGTAGGCTTACAGCTTGTTTTGAATTTCATTTGTAGCCATCATTAGTTGAAAATAGTTGAAAATAATTCTTTACAAGTAAACACATATTGGCTATTTTTCATAGCCATCAAGACGCGCCACCCCATCCACCTCGAAATCCAACGCCGGGACACCACCCCGGTCGGCATCCTGCGCACCACCTATCGGGATCCCGGCTCGGGTCGCATCCGTCACACTACCCACGGTCGCCTCACCGGACTCGCCCTTGAGGATTTGCTCGTGATCCAAGCCACGTTGCGCGGCGAGGTCATGCTCAAGTCCGAGCCCCAAGCCCTTCGCCTCACCGCCTCGCTTGAATTCGGTGCCAGTGCCGCCCTGTTGCGCCTGGCCAAAGACATCGGCCTCGACCAAGCCCTCTATTCGCGGCCCCACGAACCCTGGGTGCGGGACTGCCTCGCGATGATCGTGGGGCGTCTCGTCTATCAAGGCAGCAAGCTCTCCCTGTCCCAGTGCGCCACCCACTCCGCCCTGTGGAGTCTTTGCGGCTTCGAGGGTCCCATCGATGTCAACGAACACTGCTACGCTCCCATGGACCGGCTTCTGGAGCGCCAGCACGCCATTGAAAGACACCTTGCCGCCAGGCATCTGGCCAACGGCACCCTGATCCTCTACGACATCACCAGCAGCTATTTCGAAGGCGAATACGCCGAGAGCGACCTCGTCATGTTCGGCCACGACCGCGACCACAAGGACGGGCACGAACAAGTCGTCATCGGTCTCATCACCAACGCCGAAGGCTGCCCCGTTTGCGTCGAGGTCTTTCCCGGCAACACCCAGGATGCGAGCACCGTCATTGATAAAGTCCGCGAACTGCGCACCCGCCATGGCATCGGGGACATCGTGTTTGTCGGAGATCGTGGCATGATCACCGCGAGCAACGAAGCCAAACTCAGCGCCCTGCCCGCCGGGGATGGCATTAAAATCATCAGTGCCCTGACCCACCGCGAAATCGTGCAAATGCTCGAGCGTTCCGGCAACCAGCCCGAACTCTTCGATCAAACCAAGATCGTTGAAATCACCGAACCGGACGACCCCTCCCGCCGCTACTGCCTATGCCGCAACCCGCAAACCGCCAACCGCGAAACCACCACCCGCCGCGAACTCCTTGAGCGCACGCGCCAGGAACTCCAACGCATCGCCGCCACCGCGCTCAAAAGCCGGCAAACCAAAAAACCGGCGAGCGACGAACTCATCGGCGCCCGGGTCGGCACGGTCCTGGCCAAGACCAGGATGGGCAAATACATCATCTGGAAAATGCAGCCCGGCGGCATCCTGGACTGGCGTCTTGACGAAAGCAAAATCGCCGCCGACCAAGCCCTTGACGGCTGCTACGTGATCAAAACCACGGTCAATGCCGAGGCCATGACCAAGGAGCAGGCGGTGGCCCGCTACAAGAGCCTCAGCCAGGTGGAACAAGCCTTCCGCAACCTCAAGACCGTCAGCCTGGAAATGCGGCCGATGTATCACAAGACGGATGATCGCATCCGCGCCCATGTGTTCCTGTGCATGCTCGCCTACTATCTTCAGTGGCACCTCACCCGGCGGCTCGCACCTCTCCTTGATGGGCAGCGCGATGAACTCGAAGCCGGGACCTTGGCACCCCAAGACCGGCGCTGGACCCTGACCAACATCATCGAGATCCTCAAAGCCCAACGTCGTCAAACCGTCAGCCTGTGCGGTACGACCTTCGACCAAGTCACCGAACCCACCGCCGACCAGGCCCGCCTGTTAGCGCTCCTGCGGGCTCCTGCGGAAACCGCAAAAAATCCGGGACCGGCCATGTAGCCACCGCCACGAAATCAAAAACCGGCTGGAAGCCCGGTGCAATAAGGGAAAATGCGGCGTCTAAGGCCAGAATATTCGTTTTGCCAAGGATGGCTGGCCATCCGCGGTGAAGCGTTCCCACACCCGATCCTTGTCGCCGCCGAGCGCATGGAACGGCATGGGGATGTCCGGCGCATTACGCTGCCGCTGTTGCACCAGTTCCCAGTAGTCGCGGAACCGCGAGACGAGGCGGACGTCGTAGCGGACCCAGCCGTCCGGGATGTCGCCGGATTCAATCAGGTCGATGACCGTGAGCAGCATCAGCGGCTTGTGCGGGGCGATGCCGCGGGCTGCGGTGTTGGCCACATTGAGGTTGGCGAGCTTGCCGAGGAACTGGTCAGCAGTCATGAGTTACGGGTGAGACGAGGGAAAGCAAGTGGAAGTCAGCGAGTCCCGGCGGGCATGGGGTGGGTAAGAGCTGAGATGCTGAAAATCTGAAATGAGCGGGTGGCGGCGGGCCTCAGGGAACAAGGGCGCGGCCCTTGGCGGTGAGCCGGTATTTTTGCAGGCGGCTGTTGGGCTTGTCGGGGTTGGTTCGCTCGATGAGACTGGCTTCGAGGGCGGGAAGAAGATAAAGAAGCCGGAAGTTTTTCCGGGCACGCAAGTTGAGAGCCTGCTGAAGCTGCTCTCGATTCATTTCACCATTCAATACGGCGAGAAGGGCGGCGAGAAGGGCGGCGACTTGGGGTGTGACTTGGGGTGTGACTTGGGGTGTGACTTGGGGTGTGACTTGGGGTGTGACTTGCCCGGTGACTTGCCCGGTGACTTGCCCGGTGACTTGCCCGGTGACTTCCGGGATGACTTCCGGGGTGACTTCGGAGCCACTTGGAGCCGACTTGTCTTTCGCATGCACGGGCAGGCGGACAAGGAAGTAGGAGTGGTCTTCGTCGAACTCGAATTCGGGCGGAGGCGAGCCGTTTTTCTTCATCGCCCGGAGAATCTTTGGAATGCCGGTCGAGCGACCCTCGGTGATTTCAAGTTCCTTGAGGAAATCGCCGATGCGGCGGTTGCGATAACGCCTCGGGACGGCTTTGCCTTGGCGGAGTTGGTCAAGCCGCACCGAGCGGTCGGGGCCGGGATAGTTGACGATGACAATTTCCTCGGGGCTGATGCGAACCTCGATCGGTTCGCGGATTTCATATCCGCCGCCAAAGTTGTGGAAGTCGTTGGCGAATGCGCAAAGGGTATGCAGCACCGCCTCCGGGTTCCAGCCCTCCTTGAACTCAAGGCGTTCCGATTCCACGAGGGAGCCGGCAAGCAAGGCGGAGATGTCAATGGGGAGGGGCATTGGAGGAAGTGATGAGTGCTCGGCTTGGGTGAGACGAGGCAGAGGAGTAATCAGAGGTCAGCGAGGTTTGGGAGAGATCCGGGGGCCTTGGGGAAGGCGTCCGGCTATGAAATCGCGGGAAGCGGCGGCTTGGCGGAGCACGCGTGCCAGGGGTGCCGGAGCTTGGGCGGCGAGCGCCTTGCGTGCCGCGACATCGCGGGAATCGGGGAGACGAGGTTTGACTGAAGTGTTCATGAACCGAAGAATGGGGGAATCGGCGACCTCGGGCAAGGCTGGAATCGCAGGCGGCTGCCATATTCCTTCTTATACTTTACTTCAAAGGAAATCTCGGGATTCTGATGCTGTTGCCCCACCTTGGATAGCATCCTTGGTCCGACACCCCGCCTCGGCGGGATGTTTCTCTTTCTGGGCCTGTGTTGTTGATTCTCATCACGCCCAGCCATGTGATCAAGGCGATGGGCCACAGCGATGACGAGGCGAACGAAGCGATCCGCCTGAGCTGGTGCCATCTGACACTGGAGGTGGGTTGGAATGAAGTGGCGGGGCGGGTGAAAGGGCTCAGGTGAACGCTGCAAAGCTGAAACACCAAGCGCACGGCATTCCGGCGCGAGACGCGCCGGAGACGGCCTGCGGCGAGACGCCGCAGCCACTTGGCTTGGAATGGGCTTGCGGCAAGGGTTAGGAATTTGATGTGACACGGGGTGGTTCGGCCTCGAACCGCCTACTGGTCCGCCCGCATGGGCGGGGTGAAAGGTTAGGCCATTACGGGTTTGGGTGCGGGGAGGATTTCCTTGCGGATTTGAGAGCCTTTTTCGGCCACCGCTTTACTAAGGTCGTATTCCGCTTGGAGGCGGATGAGAAGCACCGCGGAAATGCCGAGGTAGCGTTCGAGGCGCAAAGCGGTATCGGCTGAAACGCCTTTTCTCCCTGCGAAAATATCGCTGAGACGGCTGCGCGGAATGGCCATATTGCGTGCGGCTCTGGCGGCGGGAATCGCGCGTGCTTCAAGCTCATCGCAGATGAGACCAGCGGCTGGGTTGGTATGGAGTTTCATGGGATCAGTGG
Organism: Verrucomicrobiota bacterium; assembly: GCA_026397725.1. Classification (GTDB taxonomy): domain Bacteria; phylum Verrucomicrobiota; class Verrucomicrobiia; order Verrucomicrobiales; family Akkermansiaceae; genus Luteolibacter. The sequence continues at coordinate 21,491 of JAPLUI010000534.1, forward strand.
GTGTCTTCGATTTTGACGAGAGAAACATCGGTGAGTTGGCTATTTGCCCAAGCAAAGGTAATGCGCCATTTTGAAGCGCGGGAATTGGCATCCATGGAATAGCGACCGGTACCATGGAGTTTGTGGTAATGGAGCGAATGGAGAGTGAGGAGATCCTTTTCAACAGCGTGATGAAGAATGACGAGTCGTTCTTGAGCTTTATCAAGGCGGATGTCGCCCAAGTGCTTTGCTGCTTTTTTCGTCAGTGCCTCACCGAGGAAGATTTTCTCGGTGAGCGGATCTGCAAAGCTCTTGATCATGACGCCGTATTGTAATCCAAAAAGAGAACACGTCAAGAAATATCACGGCGTCTCTGTTCCGTCCGCTGTCTCCTGTTCGGCCAATCCAGAAAAGGCAGTGACGGCTCGTGGGCTGTTTCATTCACTGGCAGGCTGAAGCCTGCGCCCCATGGCTCCACGCTTCCCACTTTTCCTTCGACGGTCCGTAGCCGATGGTTTCCTCGCGGAGGTCGAGTTTGCGGAGCTTGGCGCTGAAACGGTCCATCTTGCGGCGGTCCGGGTGGTCCTTGGCGAGGAAGCGCTCCTTGAAAAACAGGAGTTGGTGCTCGGGACCGGTGCGGTGGTCGATGACGGTGACGAAGAGAAAAACGAAACCTTGGGTGAAGCCGTGTGGAATTTCAGCAGGTTGAACTCCGACCCGATTTGCATGCGTCCCCGTAGCTCGGCGACGGTGATGCGGAGCAGCGAGGGGATGACGGGGTCGTTGCCCGGGTCGAGCAAATAGACCGCGCCGGGAAGCCGCTTGCCATAAGGCAGCGCGTGCACGGCTTGGCGGTATTCGGCGGCGGTCACGGGAGACGTATAGCAAACCTGCGAGCGCCCGTCACGTCTCAGAAATTTGCCGCCAAAATGTATTGCAGTGAACAAGGTGGCCACGATGCGCTATCCGCACTTCAATGCTGCAAGAGTGATCATGGCCAGCAATGGCTGGGTGAAAGACAACGGTTCGAATCGATTCATGGAAATTTCAGAGAAGGGCCTCCGGTGGCTGGAAGAATTCGATGAAGTGGCGAACGAGCCATCCGTTGTGTTGCAAGACTCGATAGCCCTCTGAATGGCGGTCATGAAATTCTCCCAACGGGCGTAGCCGGAGGGGCTCCTGAAGGTCCCTGGCAAACCAGAATTCCAGCGCCTTTTCTTCCGGATGGTTCTTGGCCAGTTGGTCGAACCGGACTTGGAGGGTGATGATTCGTTCGGAATTCATGGGAGGTGGATCAGCTATCAGTAATTGGCGGAAGAAGCGGTGCAGAGTTTGGTGACCGAATCGAGGAGGGCGCCGGAGATGGGTTGGACGCGAAGGTCGATGGGCGCGAGCAGTCCGTCGTCCATGAGGATGAGGTTGCCGCGATGGGTGTCGGAGATGACGACGTATCGTTCGGGATCGAAGAAGGCGATATTGCCGTCGATGATGAACCGCCGCCAACCTGAGGTGGTGAAAAAGTGCTGGATTTCCTCATCGGTGGCGGGGGTGCCGGCGATGGCGGGTTGTTGAATCAAGAGCCGGAGGCCCGAGTCGGCCGCGAGAGCACCGAGAAATCGGACGTTGTCGCCGAAGAGTTCGTTGTGGAGAGCCCAACGCTCCAAGTAGGCGATGGGAGAGGCTTTGGGCTCGTCGTTCGGTCGATGCATGACAAGCAGGCCGAAGAAGTCGGGCCAGGTGGCCTTGAGCACGGCCTTGGTATCGGGCAGATACCAGACTTGATGCTCGTTCCCTTCCTCGTCCGGAATGCGACTCAGGACGTCCGGGGGGGCTTGGAGGAAGAGCCCTTGCTCGTTGGCGACTTGATGGAAGATTCCGAGTTCCTCGTGGAAATAGGTAGCACCGCCTTGAAGGCGCGAAACTGCTTCGCAGCGGCTTCGGAGTTCTGCAACAAGTGCTTGGAGCGGGATTCCCGGAGGAGCGTGGCTTGGTTCATGGGCGGACATTAATGGAATAAGTGTGAAGGATCAAGCGGAGAGTTGGGGGTCTCAGGGAATCACTTTCGTGTCTCTCTTGCCGGTTGCGGTTGCTATCATCTATTCCTCCTTCCCGATCAATACGCGATCGCTGGCTTGCCATGATGGGAGATTGATGGCATGCTTCGGCCATGAGCATTACCATTACGGTTGGCAAGGCGGGGCGGCTGGTGGTGCCGAAGGCCATTCGTGACAATCTGGGGCTGCGCGAAGGGTCTCGATTGCGCTTGGAGGTTCTAGGAGGCAAGTTCGAGGCCGTGCCGGAGGCGAACGACGTCCGAATCGTGATGAAGAATGGATTTCCGGTCATTCGTGGCGGACCGCCACTGCGGGAGGGAGATATCACGAAGTCGATCAAGGCAGACCGTGAAGCAAGGGCAGAGAGCATCGTCCGAAAAACGAAATGAAACGGGCATTGGATTCTTATGCGGAGGCCCCTGACCGCGGAGTTCGTGGTGGCGCGATCTACGACTACCTGCACTTGGTGGCAGCGCGAAAAGGCGGCGCGACACGGCTTTACACGTTGAATGTTACTGACTTTCAGGCCTTCCAGCGTCCGGGTGATCCGGAAATCGTGCATCCTTGACCCCCTGGCGATGACTGGCAAGCTGCCTGCGGCGCTAAGAACTGCGAAGGCATGGAAAGCCGGCACTCCGTTAGATTGGCTGGCGCGTGATCGTGCGTGGACTCTTTCACCCTCGGGGGAGTCACGGCGTAGTTAGACCGCCACGCGCTGCCTTGTTGGGGTGCCACATCGCCCACATTTCCTTGGACGGCCCATAGCCGATGGTGTCCTCGCGGAGGCCGAGTTTGCGGAGCTTGGCGCTGAAGCGCTCCATTTTCCGGCGGTCCGGGTGGTCCTTGGCGAGGAAGCGCTCCTTGAAAAACAGGAGTTGATGCTCGGGACCGGTGCGGTGGTCGATGACGGTGACGAAGAGCCGCTTGAGGTCGATCTTGATGCGAATGAGCAACTCGGGGAGCGGTGCCGTGTCGAAGTCCCGGTAGTAGTGGAAGGTGAGTTTGCGCGAATGGAGGTGGATCTTGATGAGGTCGGCCTCACGGGGATTGCCATAGAGGCGGGCGGCGCACTCAACATAGACGCGGAGGCTGGGTGAAAGACAACGGTTCGTGTCCACGGTGGTACCGGCACCGGCAAGACCTGGCACCCGTTGGAACTGGCATTCCGCCATGCCACCCCAGGTGCCGGCCGCCGCGTGCTGTTCCTCACCTATGGAAAGCGGGTGATTTTCACGCAATCGGGTCCGGACACACTTTGCGATGCAGGCACTTGCGGCAGAACTCGCCCAGATAGAGTTGGTCGATCCATTCCATGAGTTCCTGCAGATGCTCTGGGTCGGAGGTGAGGAACCCCGCTTCGAAGTTCCTTTTGTGCTTTCCTTTCGCCCCCAGCCCGGCTCCGGTTAGATTGGCCGATCCCACAAAGGCTTGCAGTCCGTCGATCACAATGGTCTTGGTATGGAGCCTCGGGCACAGGATGCGCTCGAAGAGATCGCTGGAGACGAGGTTTGGATACTTGTCGAAGTCTTCGCGGAATCGCGGACCCGGTTCCTTGGCATGCATGAGACGGACACTTACCCCGGCTTCGACCAGATCAGATAGAATCTCAAGCAGGGGAACAAAGCGGCGGCCTTTGGGAACATGCAGGTCCTTGACGTCTGCCGTGACAATCCACAGGAACTTCCGGGTCTGTGGCAGCAATTCGACAATCACTTTCCGGTAGATGGCTGCGTTGAGGAGAAGTTGCATGGATTCAAGGTGGTCAGAAATCGCAAGCGATGAACAGGGCTGTCAGCGGACGCTCCGTGGCCGATTTACTTGCTGGATTCAGCACGCATCCCGGTCGCGCTGCTTCCTTGCTCCACTTTGCCCTTGGCATGGCCTTCCTTGAGGCTGCGGATCTCGAAGTAGTTCTTGAGCGAGGCGTCGGACTCGAAATCATCCTCGAAGAAGATCTTGCCGGGTTTCTGCAAAGCGGCCAGAGCCTGCGGGTCGCCACGGGTTTCGGCAGTCACCAGACGCGGCGCGGGAAAGGCTGCGGCGTCTTGCGCTTCCGCACTCGGCGCGGCATCTGCCAGCAGCAGAAGGCCGGCCAGATAAATGACGGAGGCCCGACCGCGTTTCATCGGGCCCATGACGGTGCGTTTCATATCCTTCGGAAGATAGACGGCTGGCACGGGCCGTCCAGAGGAATCCGACAGGGGAATCCGACAGGGGAATCCGTCGCAGAGCAGGCGGCACCCCAGGAACGGGACATGCCTAGCCCCGGCCACTTCGATTCAAGAGCACGACACTTGGCAAGTGTCGTTCCCTGTGGGCAGCGGCTGTCTCATGTCTTTGATCCTTTCACTTGTCTGCATGCCTCAGTCGGCTTTCCTCTGGTCCGTGGGAAGCGCCGGATTGTTTTCGGATGGTGCGGCCAGGCTGGCGCAGACGATCTCGTTGTCGTTGCGGGCGAAGATGCATTTTCCCGCGTAGGCGGGGTGCGACCAACATACGCCTTGGCGCATTCCCAACTGGCCCTTGGTGGGCTCGATGAGTTTGGCGCGGCTGATCACTTTGACTCCGGTGGGCGAGAGCCTGGTGATGATGAGTTCGCCGCGTTCATTGAACATCCAGACCTTGTCGCCGTTGCGCACCATGTGAATGTTCGCCCAGCGGTCGCCGGGCACCAGCGTGAGGTCTTCCCACACCCGGTCGCCGGTAGCGGCCTCCAGACAGCGGAACTGCCCGTAGCTGTCCACTCCGTAGATATGGTTGCCCTCAAGGAGGGGGGTGGAGATCGTTGAATGCAGCGCATCCGTATCCTTCTCGCTCGTTCCCAGGCGCCGCCAAATCTTCTCCACGGAAAAAGGATCCTGCTTCATTCTGAGCATATATGAACCGTCGTAGAAGCAGGCCAGAAAGATGCGGTCTTCAGCGACAACCGGCGTGGGCGCATTGATGATCATTTTGACGGGCGGAGTCGGGTATTTCCAAAACACCGTGCCGGTGGCGGGATCCAGGGCGGTCATGTTTTCGCCGGTCCAGCACAGCAGCAGACGCCGGCCCGCACGCTCGATGATGATCGGCGCGGAGTACGAAACCTTGTCATCCAGGGCACGCCACTTCTCTTCGCCGCTCCGTTTGTCCAGCGCCACGATACATCCGCCGGGCCGCGCCCCCAACTGAACAATCAGCAGATCCTTTTCCACCAGCGGTGCAGCGGAGATCCCCCAAGTGACTTTGGCAATCACGTAGTCCTGGCCCGGATCCTTCTTCCAAAGCAGCTCGCCGGTGGCCGCGTCGTGGCAGCGCAGGTGTCCCATCGAGCCAAGCGAATAGGCCCGGCCATCGTCGATGACAACGCAGGCCCTGGGGCCATCCGGGTAACCCAGCCCGGTATATGCGCAGGCATATTCCTGGAGCCAAAGGATCCTGCCGGTCCGGGCGTCGAGGCAAAGCACCCGTTCGGTTTCCCCCGGTGCTTCCAGCCGGTCGGTCACATAGACCCGTCCGTTGGCCACCGTGGGTCCTGAATATCCGTTCGAGATGGGGGTGCGCCACAAGAGCTTGATATGCGGCTGTGGGAATTTTTCCATGATGCCGGTCTCATGCCAGACTCCATCCCGGGTCGGGCCGCGCCACTGCGGCCAATCATCCCCAAAGGCCACTGAAACCAGTGACATCGTACAGGTCGTGGCGACAGCGGCACCCAAAAGTGCCATGACGGTGCGCTTCATATCCTTCGCATTATAGGCGGCATGAACGGGCCGTCCAGAGGAATCTGGTTCACAACCCTGAAAGATTGGCCCCGGGGAGGGGCGTATCCCTGCTCGTCTCGCGGCACCCCGGTTCCACTGCACGGCTCGTGGCAGTGGCAAGGGACGCCCGCGACCGGGGAAATCCGGTCCGGACAACGCGGATAGACTCCCAGACCATCATGAAAATACCATCAATTGTCATACGCACCACCATCTTGTTGACCATCATCCGCTTCCTGCCAGCCGCCGAGGCCCAGCAGGACAAGGGGGATCCGGTAACCGGCCCGGTCGCGCAGCCAGTCACCGCAGACCGGTTTGAGATCCGCAACATGGAAGGCTGGATCATCTATACGAATCGCGATGTCCTCAAGGAGCACCCCGACCAAATGGCCAAGACCTTCGGGCACTTGAAATGGGACCTCTATCAGATCAAGCTGGCGGTTCCCGCCACGGCGGTCAGCAACCTGCAGGAGCATACTCCCATTTGGATCGAGTATGATGAAAAGGTCAGCTTGTCATATCATCCCGAAGTCGGGTGGCTGCTTGAGCGTGGTTACAAGATACCGGGGGACCCGGATTCGATGATGTCGCTGAGTGCCAAGGGATATTACGGGGACAGCTACCGGCATCCGTTCGTCATCTTCCACGAATTCGTGCATGGCTATGATCATCATTTCATCGGCAAGGGCCATGACTATGGCAACGACGAATGCGAGGCCAATTACCAGCGCATGATGAAATCGGGAATCAATGAGAAGGTGAAAATCTGGGACGGCGGCACCGGCTCCCATTACGCGCGAAGCAATCGGATGGAATACCTGGCGGAAAGCTCGGAAGCCTATTTTGCCGTCAACGATATCTATCCGTTTGTGCGGGCCGAATTGCGGGAGCAGGATCCGAAGATGGCACGGCTGGTTGAGCGCTATTGGGGAGTGGACCCCCGGCAAATCCTGCGCCTGGAAAAATCCCTGGCAACCTATCAGGACAAACCCGAAGCCGGGGGCGCCCCCGCGAAATCCGGTGGCCCGGCCCAAGGAAAATACGTTCCAACGAAGCAATACGACAAACGGGACCTCGACGGATGGACGGTTTACATCAACCCGCAATTGGCCGCGCAGCCGGGACTCTGCGCCTCCATGGTGAAGATCCTCAACTACAAGCTGCACGTCATCGATCATTTCATTGCTGCGGAGGGGCAAAAGCAGTTGCATGAGATTCCGGTCTGGCTGGAATACGGCCGCAAGGGACCCTATGTGCAGTACTGCGGCGACCGCGAGAAACTGGCGCGCGATGGGTTGAATCCCGACAAGCTGGGGGCCATCGAGGTGGGCGACCCACAGCGGATGATGGACTGGGCGATGCTTCAGCAATCCGATGTGCTGCACCAGGCGGCCCTCGCCTACTATGATCGCCATGCGAAAAAGGAATCCGATCTGGGCGGGAAGATCACGGCCGCGTACGAGCAGGCCAAAAAGGACGGCAAATACAACTCGGTCCTCCGCTTCGACGGCAAGCACCTCCCACTGCCTGCCATGGCCAGCGAGAATGAATACTTTGCGGAACTCATGGAAAGTTACTTCCTGGTCAACGATCACTACCCGTTCATCCGTTGCGAACTGAAAGACCATGATCCCACGGGATACAAGGTGATCGCCGACCTGTGGCAAGGCAACCCGCGCCGCTGATCCATCAGCATTCCATATCCCCTTTTCCAACTCTAACAACACCGCCTCCGATTTCCCATGCAAGCCAACCCCAAAAGCAATTTCTTCGCTGTAGATAGAGCAATTCGGTATGTGAGAATTGCGCTTGCGTGTGCCGTGATGTTCACGGTGGCAGTCTCTAGCGGCTTGGCGGTGGAGGTCGTGGTTCCGGCACGCAACCATGCGGCGAAGCGCGGGGTCGTGAATCCGGCCCATGGGGTCTGGGATGGTTTGGTGGTCGTCGATAGTGCGGGTGGAATGCAGCAGTGGGACCTCGACCTCAAGGAAGCGGGGAAGCTTTTCCTTCACTTCGAGTATGCCTCGGGGGCGGTGCGGCCGGTCAATCTCTTCATCAACGACAAGCAGCAGGAGGGCCAGTTCCTGAAGCGCAACACCGGCGGATTCTTCGCCCGGCACTTGAGCTGGGACACCTTTGGCCCGTTCGAGTTTCGGCAGGGCAAGAACGCGATTCGGATCGAGGCGATTGGGGATAGCCCGCATCTGGCCGGTTTCGTCGTTTCAGACGGCAAAAAGGTCCCGGACAAGAAGGCCTTCGCCAAGCTGTTTTCCGCCAAGCGCGAGGTCGTGAAACCGCCGGTGGTCGTGGCGGTTGACGAAGATACTGCGGCGACGCGCGCGCGGTTGCGCGAGTTGTTGCCCGGCGTTGACGGGATTCTCTTTGTCAGGCGCCTCACGATGCAATCGTCGCACTACTATACCGACTTCATCGACGGCTGCCTGGATTACGGCGGCAACCTGTGCGTCCTGTCGCTGAAGGACGGCGCGGTCCGCGACCTCGCGCCCTCGCTGGCGCACGGCCTGTTCGGACGCTGCTGCCTGTCGTTCGACGGCAAGCGGGTGGCCTTCGATTGGAAGGAGAAACTTGGCGTCGGCTTCCGCATCTGGGAGGTCGGCATCGACGGCCAGGGCCTGCGCCAGTTGACCTTTCCGCCGGACGACGAAGCGGCTCGCATCAAAAAGTATAATCTGAACTACTCGGTCTATCGGCATCACACCGACGACCTGCATCCCTGTTATCTGCCCGACGGCGGCCTCTGCTTCACCTCCAGCCGCTGCGAGTACGGCATCCTCTGCGACGGCCCGGACAAGCTGACGACGACGTTGCTCTACCGGATGGACGGCGACGGGAAAAACCTCGAGTTGCTGTCTAACAATTCGGTGAGCGAGTCGGCGCCGAGCATCACGAACGACGGGCGCATCCTCTACACGCGCTGGGAATACATCGATAATGGCTCGGTGACGAACAAGGCGCTCTGGGCCATGCGACCCGACGGCACGGGCTCGGAGGAGGTTTACGGCAAGAACGTCGCCTTCCCCTCGGTCTTCTACGTCGGCCGCGCCGTGCCGGGTTGCAGCGAGCGCTTCGTGGCGATCGGCGCGCCCCACATGCCCTTGGGGGTGGGCACGCTGATGCTCATCGACACCCGCCTCGACCGCCGCACCGGCATGCCGGTCACCTACCTCACGCCCGAGGTTGACGTCCAGCACCAGTCGGGCTGGGACCACGTGCCTGGCGGCGCGACCAAGCCGCTCCCGCCCGAAGAGCAGGGCGGCCGCGACGGCGGTGGCAACACCGACCGCGGGCCGCTCTACATGGATCCCTATCCGCTCTCGCTCGCGCAGCACCTCGTCGCCTTCAACCCGACCGAAAGGTGGAACGTCAAAAACGCCTGGGGACTCTATCTGATCGACGGCGATGGCCCGCGGCGCTTGCTGCACAAGGAGGCCGGGACCTCCTGCTGGAATCCGATTCCCGTCCGCGCCAGCATCACGCCGCCGATCGTGCGCGGCACCATCGAGCAGGACTTGGCCAAGCGCGGACTGGCGCGGCTGATCGTCACCGACGTTTACCGCGGCATGGACGGCGTCAAGCGCGGGACGATCAAGTTTCTGCGGGTCAACGAACATGTGCCGCGGCCGTGGGCTGCGCGGCGCTTCTGGGCCGGCGACGAATTCGACCAGCAGCACTCGGCCGTTTCCTGCAACGCGGCCCTTGGTCTCAGAATCCAGCACGGCATTGTGCCGGTCGAGGATGACGGCTCGGCGCATCTGCTGGTGCAGGCCGACAAGAACATCTTCTTCCAGGCCCTCGATAAGGATTACCTGGAAGTCCAGCGCGAGCGCACGTTCGTCAACTACCGGCCGGGCGAAACGCGCTCGTGCATCGGTTGTCACGAACAGGCCCAAAACGCCGGGAACACCGTAACGTCGCAACCGGTGGTGGCGGCCTTGCGGCGCGAGGCCAGCCTGCCCGGTCCGCAGCCGGGCGAGAAATCGGGCGCGCGGCCGCTGTCATACGCCGAGGACGTCCAGCCTGTCTGGGACAAGCATTGCGTGAGCTGCCACGGCGGCGAGAAGACCGAGGGGAAGCTCGATCTATCAGGCAAGCTGACCCAGTTGTTCAATCGCTCGTACGAAGAGATCATGCAGCGCCGCCTCATCCCGATCATCGGCGAGAACCACCCCAAGGCCGGCAACAACCATTACCTGCCGCCCTACAGCCTCGGCACCCACGCCAGCAAACTGCACGAGTTCATCAAACCGGAACACTACAAGGTCAACTTGACCCCGGAGGAGCGCATCCGCGTCACCACCTGGATCGAAAGCAACGGCCAGTACTACGGCACCTATTACGGCCGCAAAAACCTCCAGTACAAAGACCACCCGGACTTCCGCCCGATCCTGACGTTCGAGCAAGCCCACGCCAACGTTTCACCCATCGCGGAGGATAAGAGGTAGTTCTGCGGGAGCGCTCCTGCAACCCACTCGTTTTGCTAGATCATCCGCCCAAAGGGGCACGCCATGCCATCCTCCAGCGTCGATGGCCCGAAAACATCCCAGCCGGCCGAGGAATCGGTCCCGGCCACCCCGTGCCGCCTCAGCGCCCTGACCAGGCTCCGCAGCGAGCAATCGGGTGGAAGCAGTCCACTTTACTAATTTACCAATTCCTCCGGGAATTTGCCGTTGCATCGCAAACCGCCAGATGGCAGAGTGCCGACATCCGTGATGGCAGTTTCCCAATTCCAAACCAAGACGTCCGACCGCTGGAGCGAGCAACTCACTCCCTGGGGTGTGCTCGACATGGCGCTGCGCGGTTCGCAGGCGCAGTGGTGGGAGCTTTATGCGCACGCGCAACGCGATCCGGACCTGCGCTTGCTGCTGCGAAAAATGCTACCGCTGGCCGATCCTGACCTGTGCGGAGGAAAGCGTCTGTGGCTGGCCCTGCTCGACCGTTTTGATGCCGCAGCCCGCCTGCCACCACCATGAGCAACCCGATCGACCACCCACAATTCCGCAAATTGCTGGACAGCGCCCGGCGGATACAGGCCCGTTTGCTGTTTCTTCCAAGCGTTGCCGTCGGTGGAACCGCGGCCGCGCTGTACGCCCGCCACCGGGTCTCGTTAGGTGTGGATTTCGTTTCTCCCGCATTGCGCGACCACTTCGATGAAGTGGCGGATCGATTGTTAGACATGCCGGAGTTCCAGCTCGCCAGGGTGCGGCGACCGGTGTTGATTCTCGGCCAAATCGCCGGCGACGAAATCGGCCTGCGTCAATTGCGGCGGGCGGAACCGCTCGACGCGGTGCTCATCGACGGGCTGTGGGTCCCCACCTTGCCGGAGATGATCCGGGTGAAAGCATTCGTGCTATCGGATCGCCGGGCGGTTCGTGACTTCGTCGATGTCTGCGCCTTGGTGCGCACCGCCGGAATGGAACCAGCCATCGCCGCGATGGCAACCTTTGAACCTCTCTACGCGGGACTTTCCGCCGCAGGTCCGCTCACCGCCTTTGCCGAGGCGGCCCACGACGATCCGGCGGATGCGGCCGAAGTGGATCTCGCTTCATGGCGCCTGCTTGACCCGGCCTATGCCAAGCTGCCGGAGGTGCTCGCCTGCGTCCGCGAATTCGCGCTCCGCGCCATTGAAGCCGCCGCCGGTGGGCCAGGCCCACCACCGGCCATTCGGCAACAGGGCCAGTGAGGGGCTTGCTTGCGGTTCCACTTTCGGGGTCGGTCCTTCTATATGGTATGGGGATATGTGTGGGGATAGGAGATATGGGGACGTAAAAATAATTGCACGCGTCTTCACCGGCTTCATCGCCGATCCCAACGTCCTCCCGGTGGTGGCTGACGTGAAATGGCTGGATGTGAGCGATGATTTCGAACGGGTGTCCGCGTGTGCCTGAACGTTCACACGTCCCGCAGGAAAATCCGTGCCGAAACATGGAGCCAGTCACCCTGCCAATCCTTGGATTCGAGGCGGGCAAAGAGGAATTTCCCGGCGTCCATCAACCGGGCGAGGACTTCATTGCGGTCGCGGGGAATAAAGCCGAGTTTTTCCCCGCCTTCGGTGAGGATGGGGATGGCGAGTTCATCGTGTGGGTTTCCCGGTTCGCGGCGCAACACGAGCGAAGCTCCCGGCGCTAGAGTGGGCTCGATCTGACGGATCGGCACGTGTGAGGTGCCGGTGACGTGGGTTTCGATGAGGAAGATCTCCTTGGCGAAGGGTGCCGACAATCCGCCGCCGGCCTGGAGGTGGGCGTGGAGCAGGGCCAGTTGATGTTGCTCGAAGTGAGTGAGGGCGTGGTCGCTCATAATAGTCAGCGGTCGAGAAGTTGGTTGAGCCACTGTTTACGTTCATTCCGCGTGGCTTCCGTGGTGATGATACGGGCATCGAGTTCCGCCTGCCTAGCAGCCGTGGCGGTGGGATCATCGAGCACCGGCAATTGATCGAACGGCCACTGCTGGTGGAGCTTGGCCAGGGAGATGAGGAAATGGTCGAGTTGGTCGCGGAGTTTCTGCAATGTTCCGCGCAGGGTTCCCATCGAATCGGGGACGGGAACGGCAGCAGTGTCGCGGGTAAGTATTTCCAGCGTGAACCCGATTCCTCTGGACGGCCCGTTCCTGCCGCCTATAATGCGAAGGATATGAGACGCAACCGACAATCCATCATTCATCTGGCCGGGCTGCTGCTGCTACTGGCGAATGCCGCACCGGGCGCGGAAGCGCAAGGCGACGCGGTCTTTCCCGCGCCGCGCCGGGTGACTGCCGAAACCCGTGGCGACCCGCGTGTTCTGGCTTCTTTGCAGCAAGCCGGCCAGATCTTCTTTGAGGATGATTTCGAGTCCGACGCCTCGCTCAAGAACTACTTTGAGATCCGCGGCCTCAAGGAAGGCAATGCCAAGCGCACGAGTGATGCGAAACTTGCCCATACCGGCACGGGCGCGATGCAGTTCACCGCCGTGGCCCGCGATGGCAAGGAATCCGGCAGCGGTGCCACCGGTTGGTTCGGACCGAAGGGGTACGACCGCGTTTATCTCCGCCTCTACATCAAGTATGCCGCCGACTACGACCAAGGCAACCTGAATCACACCGGCGGCAGCTTGGCGGCGGTGGCTGGTACCGACCGCTGGGCCGGCATGGGATCCGCGGGACTCCGCCCGCGCGGCGATGATCGCTTCAACAGTCGTTTCGAACCGTGGTGCGACTGGCGCAAGCTGCCTCCTCCCGGCTATCTGTTTCTCTACACCTACTGGATGGAAATGGCACGCGACCGGGACGGACACTACTGGGGCAACATGCTCGGGCCCGACGATTCGGAGCGAGTGGTCCTGCGTCGCGGCCAATGGTATTGTCTCGAACACATGATCAAAGCCAACGACGTCGGCCAGTCCAACGGCGAACTGGCCGCGTGGATTGACGGCAAACTCTACCTCCACTACCAAGGCATTCGCTGGCGCACGTCACCGGATGTCAGACTCAAACGCTTCGACCTCGGCGTCTATGTGCATGCCGCGGCGAAGGACAACACCGTTTGGTTTGACGACGTCGCGCTCTCGACCGGCTACATCGGGCCCAAGGGCAAAGCGGGGGATTGAGAGCTTGGCGAGCTTGTCATTCCGCTGCGGTTCACGCGATAAAGGGACGTGAAAATAATTGCGCGAACTATCGGGGGTCGGCGGTCGCACTGTCGCGGGATGGGGTGCTCACGGCCGGGCACCACGCGGACCTCAACGATGACGAGCGACCGGACGCCGTGCCAGTCGGGGCGCGGCGAGGCCGCCACGCCCTACCGGGCAACGGTAGGGCGGCCCGGCCTCGGGCCGCCCACTTGTCCGCCCGCATGGGCGGTGC
>JAPLUI010000252.1 GCA_026397725.1 Verrucomicrobiota bacterium
AAACATGCGCGTGCGCGCGTGCGAGTCAAGAATTATTTATTGCGCACATGAAATATATTTCGAACCGGCAGAATCGTTGGAAAATCAACGGATTCCGAATTCAGCGGCCTCCGGCCGCGGGGCCTATGTCCAGAGATCTGGGTTCTAGCAACACGATCATCTTCGGTCATGGAATGGTGAATCACGGTCTCGGCCTGAACCACAACGACAGCAGCCAGGATCACACTTCCTGAGCTGGACCTTGAATCGACAAGGAATCGGGACGCCGGGATCCTGGTGACGGGCCGGACGATGGTCCGGCCGCAGCACGCGCCGGGATTGAGCCACAGCGGTGTGGCGCTGCGCTTCCCACCGCACTCCATACATTCACCGCATATGCGCGAGCCAAAGTCTGGAGTGCGGTGGGAAGGGCACAGCCCGCCACCCCGCTATGGCTAAACCGTTAGATCCGCGGGGTTCCCAGGAGGCACGCCGAAGATTTCAACATTCAACATTCAACTTCCAACATTCAACTTCCAACATTCAACTTCCAACATTCCATGATCAAGAGCAAGACATGACACTGCATCGGCACTGCTGCCACCCGCAAACCCATGCGCGGATGAGTTACGAATTCGTCTGAAACGCCAACAAGTGCCAACTCATTTTCCGCCGGGATCAGGCACCGTGAGATTGGTCTTGCCATGATCCGCGCCTGGCGCTAAATCCGGCTCCGGCGATGGTGACCAAGCTCATACTCACATTGACATTGTTGCTAGGCGGACAGGCCTGCATGCTGGCGGAAAGTGCGGGCGACGGGTTGCCGGCGGTTTTCCGCACCTGGCTTGCGGCGCGGCAGACCGCGCCGGACCTGCGGGTGGAGTTCAGCCTCACCAAGACCCTGCCAACCTTGAAGGAACCGGTGAAAGCAACCGGGCGGTTCTGGAAGTTCGCTGATGGTCGCTTCCGCTGGGAAACCGGCCGGCCCGCAGCTTCGGCGCTGGTGTTTGACGGCGTCGCCCTGCAGAGCTGGGAAGTGGCGGAAAACCAATGGCGGAAACTCAATCCTGGCAACCACAGCATGCGCCTGTGGATGGATTTGCTGGGTGGCCAGAACCTGACATCCGAGGGCCTGACCAAGGATTTCCTGATCACCGCAGCCGCCGTGAAGCCGCCGCTGGCAAGCGTGATTCTCGAACCGAAATCGAAACGCGAGCGCAAGGCCGTGCCGCAGATCGAATTGAAATTCAACACCGCGGAGCAGCGCCTGGTGCAATTGTTAGTCCGCCAGGGCGATGGCGGCAGCCAGACGATGGACTTTGGCGAACCCACCCGGATGACGGCGGCGGACCGGGCCGTGGTGCTGCCGGCAGCGCCCAAATAGAAGATGTCAGAGCGTGCATGAACGAGCCCTCACCAGTGAGTTCGGTGTTGGTCACCGGGGCGAACGGCAGCATCGGCTTGGCCTGTGCCCGCATGTTTCTGCAAAGTTGGCCCGGCGCGAGGGTCTATCTGGGCTGCCGTGCCGCACGCGTGCAGGCGGCGGAGTTGGCGGCGGAGTTTGCGGGACGTTGTGAACTGGTCTCACTGGAGGTCACCGATGCCGAGTCATGGGCGGCGGTGGTGCAGCGGATTGTGGCCGCCAGCGGACGGCTCGATGTGCTGGTCAACAATGCCGGCCAACACCGCGATGCGTTGCTGGCAACCATGCCGCTGGAGGATTGGCATGCAGTGCTGGCCACCAATCTAACCGGCACGTTCCTGGGTTGCCGGGCGGTCGTCCGCACGATGCTGGCACAACGCCACGGACGCATCATCAACATCGCCTCGCTCAGCGCCTTGCTGGCCCCGGCCGGGCAGACGAACTACGCCGCCGCCAAGGCCGGCGTGGTCGCCTTGACCCAAGCCCTGGCCAAGGAAGTGGCGCGGGCGGGCATCACGGTCAATGCGCTCTGCCCGGGTTATGTGATGACCGCAGCCCTGGCGCAGGACCCCGCCCAAGTGGCCGAGTTGGCAAAACGCGTGCCGGCCCGGCGCTTGGGACGGCCCGAGGAGGTGGCTGCCGCCGTGCGCTATCTGGCCGGACCGGATGCCGCGTACACCACCGGGGCGGTGCTCAAGCTGGATGGCGGGATTTTTTGACCTGAAGAAATGATTGCCTTGGGACGCCAAGGTCCGCATCATCCCGCCCGCTGGATTGCACCAAGAATCACCCATCTCCCATGAGCGACGATCTGCATGCCCGAATCAAAACAGTAATGGTGGAAGAGCTGATGCTTCAGGTTCAACCTGAGGCCATCGGCGATGCAACCCCCATCTTCGGCCCCGACGGCCTGGGACTCGATTCGGTCGATGTGCTGCAACTCGTGATCGCCCTGGAAAAAAACTTCGGGTTGAAAATCACCGAGGGCGATGCCGCGAAAGAGATTTTGAAGAATGTGAGCACCATCGCAGACGCGATCCGGGCGCTGGCGTGAATGGCTGGCCTTGAACCCTGCGCCAGAGGAGTGCTGCAATGACCGCAAGAACCCGCATCACATGGCTGCTCCGCTGGCTGGTGAGCGCGGGCTTGTTGGCATGGATTCTAACCCGTCCGGAAGTGGGACGGCTGGGACCGGAGTGGCAGCGCTTGAATCTCGTCTGGTTGCTGGCCGGCTTGCTGTGTGCGGGGCTCTCGCTGGCCCTCGGTGCATGGCGCTGGCAGGCATGTTTGCAGGCCCTGGGCCTGGACCTGCCGTTAGGGCGGCTGTTCAAAGTGACCTTGGCGGCGGCGGCGGCGGGCGGCGTTTCGTTCGGCGCGCTGGGCACCGATCTCGCCAGGGTGCTGCTGGCCGGATCTCAGTGGCCCGGACGCCGCGGGCGGATTCTATCCTCCTTGGCGCTGGATCATGCCAGCGCCCTGCCCTGGGTGGTGCTCATGGTGCTGGCGGCGGTGCTCGCGCACGGCACCATGCCGGTGATGCTCACCGCCGGGGTGTGGCTCGTGCTCGGCGTCGTTGGCGCGGTGGCGGTGGCGACGGCGGTGGTCAGTTGGAGGTTCAGGCGGTTTCACCTGGAGATCATGCAGGTGCTGGCGGACCGGGCGACGTGGGGTGGCTTCATGCTCGCGATGTGGCGCTCGGTGCCGGTGTGGCTGGCGTACTGTGGCATCTATTATTGTGCCGCACGGGCCTTCGGGGTGGTGGTGCCGATGGCGGGCTTTGCCGGAGTGATCGCCATCGCGGATGGCGTGGCCTCATTGCCGGTGACCATCGCCGGACTCGGGGTGCGGGAACAGGCGTTTCAAACATTGCTCGGCAATTGGTACGGCGTGCCGCCGCCCGCCGCCGTGGCACTTTCCCTAACTGGGTTTTCGCTGACCCTGGGGTGGGCCGCGCTGGGCGCGCTTTGCATCGGCGGCAGACCGCTCAACCCGGAACCCACCGTCATCCCGTGAAATCCAACCACCCAGCGCCGGCCAGGATTCTGTTGGTGAACTTCAACACCTATGACCAACCGTATCCGGTCTATCCGATCGGGCTGGCCTATATCGAAGGTGCCTTGCGTGCCGACGGGCATTCGATAGAAGTGTGGGATGTGCTGCCGCCCGGGGAGTCTCTGGAGCAGGCGGCAGCCAGGTTCCAGCCGGATTTCATCGGCATCTCGATGCGCAACGTGGACAATGCCCAGGCGCACAACCCGCGCTCGTTCACCGGTGATTTGCTGGCCTGTGTGGCAAAACTGCGGGCGGTGTCAGCGGCACCGTTGATTCTGGGTGGCAGCGGGTTTTCGCTTTTTCCGGAGGAAATCCACCGACTGTCCGGGGTGGAGTTTGGAATTGTGGGTGAAGGGGAGACGGCCATTCGCCGCTTGGTGCGAACCCTGCGCGGCGGCGGCGGCACCTTGGCTGAGATTGGCGGTTTGTTGTTCCGCAATGGCGACGGCGCCACGGTGCGGGTGCCCGCGCTCAAGGCCGAGCTTGGCTTCGCCGGACTGCCCCACCATGAGCCGGCACGCCTGCAGGCGTATGCCAACGAAGGTTCGCCCATGGGCCTGCAAACCCAGCGGGGTTGCCCGTTGAAGTGTTGTTACTGCACCTATCCATTGATCGAGGGTCAACGCAGCCGGTTCCGCTCAGGGGAGGAGGTGGCTGCGGAAATGGCGCGGATGGCGGCGGGTGGCGTGCGGCAGGTGTTCTTCGTGGATTCGGTGTTCAACACCAGCAACCGGCATGTGACGGAAGTGTGCGAGGCCGTGTTGCGGGCTGGCGTCAAACTCAACTGGGATTGCTTTCTGCGGCCCCGCCAGGGCCTCACCCGCGAGCTGCTGGAGTTGATGCAACGCGCCGGGCTCACTCACATCGAGTTCGGATCGGATAGTTTTTCCACTCCGGTGTTGCGGCGCTATGGCAAAAGTTTTGATTTCGAGGAAATCCGGCGGGCCAGCGAATTGGCCAGCGAGTTGAAGATTCGTTACACGCATTTCATCATCTTCGGTGGTCCCGGCGAAACCCCGGCATCCATGGAGGAAACCATCGCCCGGGCCGCAGCCCTGCCCCAGGCCTTGTTCTTTGCCACCATCGGCATGCGGGTGTACCCCGGCACCCCGCTGTGGCACCTGGTCACCCGGCAGCGGCCGGCCGACGTGGCCGCCGACTATCTGTTAGAGCCGCGGTTCTATCTGGAGCCGCCGCTGACGGTGGACGGCATTCACACCCGGCTCAAGCAGGTGCAGCAAAGTGCCAGCAACTGGGCGGTGGGCGATCCCCCGGCGGCCTTTGTCGAAACCCTGGCCAAGCTCCGCCGCCGCGGCAAGGGGGTCAACATGTGGGAATATGTGGAAATCATGCAACGCCTTGGAACCGGCCTGCAAGGGACACGCCCCGCCGCGTCCGCCAACCCTGACATCCGGCCATGACGCAAGATCGCTTGGGAGTGGTGCGCCTGACGCTCGTGACCTTGACGAGCATCCTCTTCTGGTCTTGCAGCGCGCTGGTGTTCCTGCTGATGGGGCTGCTGCTGTGGCCCTTGCGGCGGTATCCGGGAGTGCAACGGTTCGGCCAGCGCTGGTTGAAGCGGGCATTCACCGGCTATGTGCAGGTGCTTGGCGGCTTTGGCATCGCGACGTGTGACTATAGCGGCTTTGAAAAGCTGCAGCGGCAGGCGGGCGGCTATATTGTGGCGCCGAATCATCCGGCGATGTGGGATGTGGTGTTCTTGTTGAGCAAGCTGGAACCCATGACCTGTATCTTCAAGGCCAGCTTGATCCGCAATCCGTTGTTTTCCGGCGGCGCGATGCTGGCCGGCCTGATCCCGAACGCGCCGGCCATCCGCATGGTCAAACGCGCCGTGGAAGTGTTGGGCCTGGGTGGCCGGGTGTTGTTTTTTCCCGAGGGGACGCGCACCCGCAGATCCGAGGGCGTCCTCAATCCGCTGCAAGGCAGCATGGGCCTGGTGGCCAAACACTCGCAGCTTCCGGTCTGGCCGGTGCTGGTGCAAACCGACAGCGCTTATCTATCAAAAGGGTGGCCGGTGTGGCGGCTGCCGCGCCGGAAAACCCACCTCCGCATGCGCGTGGGCGAGCCGGTGATTTGTGGTGTTGATGAATCCGTGAGTGATTTCAACGAGCGCTTGCGGGCAATCTATCTCAAATCCCTCGAATGAAACTCCTGGTGCTCATTCCGTCCTATAACAGCGGCGCGGAACTGTTGACGCGCACGGTGCAAGCGGCCCTCAAGCATTGGCCGGACGTGTGGGTGGTCATCGATGGCAGCCGCGATGACAGCACGGCGGCAGTCAGGTGCCTGGCCGCTGGCCAGCCCCACCTGCGGGTTCTGGAGTTGGCGACCAATCAAGGCAAGGGCGCGGCGGTCCTGCATGGTGCCAGGCTGGCGCAGGTTGCGGGCTTCACCCATCTCCTGACCATGGACGCGGATGGCCAGCATCCTGCGGATTTCATTCCACGCTTTGCCGACCTGGCCGCAGCCCATGGCGGGGCGGCGGTGTTTGGGGCCCCGGTCTTCGGACCGGAAGCACCGGCCCTGCGGATTCAGGGCCGCAAGGTATCTAACGGTTGGGCGGCGCTGGAAACCCTGGGCTGGGGGCTGGGCGATTCGCTGTTCGGAATGCGCGTCTATCCGCTCAAGGCTTTGTTGCGTGCCGCAGCCTCAACCCGCTGGGCGCGGCGCTTCGATTTTGATCCGGAGATGGCGGTGCGCCTGGCGTGGGCCGGGGTGCCGATCGCGGTGCTGCCGACGCCGGTGCGCTACCTAACATCCGCCGAGGGTGGGGTCTCGCAGTTCCGTTACATGCGCGACAACCTCCTGCTCACATGGATGCACATGCGCTTGTGTTGCGGGTTTCTGCTACGCCTGCCGCAGTTGCTCTGGCGGCTCGCCGCAGGCGGCAATCCCGGGAAAACATCCCTAACCGAAGGCACGCCTGACCGGTAGGCCGTGGCGGCAAACCGGTAGGCCGGGGCGGCAAATCGGGCGTGGCGGCCTCGCCGCGCCCTGATTTCCCACGCGGGTGAAGCCGCCCATGCTCGGCCCACGCACCGCGCATCAGCACCGCCCATCCGGGCGGATCACTGGGCGGCCCGAGGCCGTGCCGCCCTACCCTTGTTGCGCGAGCCATTGTTCCCGCCAGCGGGCGCGGGAGATTTTGCCGCGGGCATCGGGCTCAAGATCATCGCACTGCCACCAATGGCGGGGCAGGTAGGTGGTGGGCAGCTCGCCGAGGGCACTCTTGAGGAGGTTCAAATCGGTGCCGGGCTCCAGCTTCACGCAGGCCACCACATCCTCGACGCGGATCGCATTCGGACTCGGCACGCCGAAGACCACACAGCCCCGCACGCCGGCAACCCGTTGCAGCACCTCCTCTAACACCGCCGGAGCCAACTTGTGCCCGGCCACGCTGATGCAATCACCAGCCCTGCCTAACAAATGCACCGCCCCTTGTCCGTCGAGCCGGGCCAAGTCCTGCGACAGCCAGGTGCCGCCGCCAGGACCGCCAGCGGTGGCTGTCGATGGGTCCGGGTGCAGATAGCCATCGGCCACTGCGGCGGAGGTGATTTGCAAGCAGCCGCTAGCCGGATCCAGCGCGAGGGTCACCCCGGCCATCGGGGTGCCGACGAGGGTGGCCTGGTCGCGGGGCGAATCCGTGCGATCATAAGCGATGCCCCCGCACTCGCTGCTGCCGTAAAAGTTGTGGATTTTCAGGCCGGTGCGGGCGAACACGGCGGCTTCGAGCGCCACGGGCATGGGCGCGCCGGCGGAGATGGCCAGGCGGATGGGCGTGAAATCCAGGCTCACGCGGTCCCAGGCCTGCCACATGGCTGGCACGGCGGGCAAGGTGAGCGGGCACGTGGTGCGCATGGCCCGGCGCAGGGTTTCCGGCAGCGGATTGTCTAACAGCAAAAGCGGCACCCCGTACAACAACAGCGGCAACACCAAACTGGAAAAGCCATAGGAATGCGCCATGGAAATCACCCCCAGATTCGGCCACTCCGTGCGCAAGCCCATGGTGGCCACGATCTGTGCCGCGTCCGCCGCCAGTTGCTCCGCGCGGAATTTCACCCAGCGTGGGGTGCCGGTGGAGCCGGAGGTGATCTTCAGATGGCACACGTCCGACCCTAGCAATTCCGGCGGCGGCGCTGGCATGCCGGTGCCATCATCGGGAACCAGCACCGTGCCATCGCGCCACGCCCGCAGCACATCTATCACCAACCCGAGCCCGCAGGCGGGCGCATGCAGCACCGCCGGGCTTGGCGGCGCATGTACTGCCAGCTCATGCAAGTCCGCAAACGACCACTCCCGCCCGCTGGCCACCTCGCGGACGGCAAGCGTGCCACCGCGAGCATTTGCCACGGTGCGCCAATGATGATAGAGCGGGTTTGCCAGCGGCGCGTTCATGTCGGCGATGTTGCCATCATCTTCGCCCATGGCAACCCCTCACGGCGGATTTTTGCCGGCGACCGCTTGCTGGCCCTTGCGTTAGACGTGGAGGGCGGATTCCCAACCGCTGAACGCTGGCTCCATGCCCGCCAATCCGCCCGCCCCGTCCGACCCGTCCGACCCGGCCGACCCGCCCGACCCGCCCGACCCGTCCGACCCGTCCGACCCGTCCGACCCGTCCGACCCGTCCGACCCGCCCGACCCGCCCGACCCGTCCGACCCGTCCGACCCGCCCGACCCGTCCGACCCGTCCGACCCATCAGACCCGTCCGACCTGTCCGACCTGTCCGACCCGTCCGACCTGTCCGACCCGTCCGACCCGTCCGACCCTGGTTCCTGCAAAACGGGGCTTTTCATTCGGGGCGGAAACGGGTGTAATGGCGAGGTCAGCACTTGAGCGCAGCACCGGGCGCTCTGGCTGACATCCGAAAGTCGCCGAATCCGCCCGCTTTACTGTCCTCCCGTTTTGCCAGCTTGTTGCCCCATGCCCGTGACCGCCGATCATTCACCTTCGTTCCCAGCACGCACTGCTGGCGAGGTTGTCATCACCGGGGTGGGCATCATTACGGCCATGGGCTGCGGGTGGGAGGCGAATGCGGCCGGTTTCCGGGTTGGCCGGGTGGCGCTGCGGCCGGTCACGGTGTTTGATGTGTCGCGCCAAGTGGCGCAAATTGCCGGGGAGGTCGCCCTGCCGGCGACCCTGCCCGCCAACCGCCTCAGCCGGGGTCAATTGCGGCGCATGGAACGCGGCGGAAAGATGCTGCTGCACGCTGCCAGCGAGGCGCTTGTTAGGGCCAAGGTCACCGCCGCCATGGCCCCCGCCACCTTGGAAATCGTGCTAGGCACCTCTGTCGGTGCGATGACTCACGGTGAGGAGTTTTATCGGCAGATCACCCAGGCCACCGGCTCCCGGCGCGGCCAGGTGGCGCGGGTCATCGAGTATCTGATCCCACAACAAGGCGGCTTGCTGGCCCGGGCGTTTGACTTGGTCGCGCCCACCACGGTCATTTCCAACGCCTGTGCGTCCGGGGCCAACGCGCTGGGTCATGCCTATCACTTGATCCGTGGCGGACGCAGTGAGATGGTCATCGTCGGCGGCTATGATGCGCTCTGCCAGATGGTTTATGCGGGATTTGATTCGCTGAGGGCCCTCAGCCGGACGCGGCCCAAGCCGTTTGACGCCGCCCGCGATGGCTTGGCCCTGGGCGAGGGTGCTGCGGTGTTCGTGCTGGAACGGCGTGCGCATGCGCTGGCCCGTGGCGCGGAAATCATCGCCACGGTGGCCGGCTATGGCGTCGCCACCGATTGCCATCACCTGACCCAACCGCACCCCGCCGGCCTGGCCGCGCTGCAGAGCATGCGCATGGCTTGCCACGAGGCCGGTCTGGAGCCGCGGCAAATCCAATACCTCAACTCCCACGGCACGGGCACGCTGCTCAATGATCCCGCCGAGGCTGCCGCCATTGCCGCATGGGCGGGCGCGGCCGTGTCCGGCATCGCCGTGAGCAGCACCAAGGGGGCCATCGGCCATCTGTTAGGCGGGGCGGGCGCGGTGGAGGCGGCCATTTGCCTGATGGCCATGACCGACGGCTTCCTCCCGGCAACCGCCCATGTGACCACGCCCGACCCGTGTTGCACCTTCGAGCTGGTCACCCGCCCGCGCCCGGCCACGCTGCACACCACGCTGAGCAATTCCTTTGGCTTTGGCGGGTCCAATGCCTCGCTCATCTTTCAGCGCGGCGATGCAAACGACGCTCACCGACTGCCGCGACAGGACGATGGTCACCGACCGTCGCGGTCGCTCACCATCACCGGCATCGGTGCGGTCAGTCCTGCAGGGTGGGGAGTGGCGGCACTGGTCGCCGCCCTCGCGGCGGGGCATCCTTTGTTAGAAACTTGGCTGACACCACCGGCAGCCGCAGCTAACAACTTGTGCCCGCACCGGGTGCGGGCGGTGCCGCGGCCGGTGCCGGACCGGGCCATGGCCGGCCATCCCCGCTTGCGGCGGGCCACTCCGGTGGCGTTGTTTGCGGCGGCTGCGGCGCTCGAGGCGCTGGGTCCGGCACGCGTTGCCGCAGTACAAGCCGGCACGTTGCGGGCCGGTTTGATATACACCCTGCTCAATGGCGGCGTGTCGTATTGCGGGCGGTTTTGCGGCGAGGTGTTAGCCAACCCGGCCACGGCCAGTCCGATCCTGTTTCCGGAAACCGTCTTCAACGCTCCGGCCAGTCATTTGGCCGCCTATCTCGGGATCGGCGGCCCGTGTACCTCGCTGGTCGGCGATTCCGCCCAATTCCTCGCGGCCATTGACCTCGCCGCGCTGTGGTTGGACCTCGGCCACATCGATCTCTGTCTGGTCGTCGGCGCGGAGGAAAATGACTGGCTGGCCGCCGCCGCCATCGCTTTGCTCAAACTCGGGGTGCCCGCCGCGGAAGGCGCCGCCTGCCTCGTCATCGAACCCGGCGGACCGGGCACCGCCGGCGTCGCCATCGAGGCCTTGACCACCCGCCACCCCATCGCCGGTTTCGCGCAGCGCCAGCAGGCCGCTGCGGCCGCCCGCGCCGCGCTGGGTGCCATCAATCCCGCCGCGTTGTTAGTGGACGACCGCTGTGGCCATCCCGCGTCCGATGCCGCCACCGCGCGGGCATGGCCGGAGTGGAGCGGCCCGCGCTGGTCACCCGCGACGATTCTTGGCCACGGTCTCAGCGCGGCCGGGGCATGGCAATGTGTCGCCGCCTGCCACAGCTTGCGCAGCGGGGCCGCCACCGAGGCCATCGTGGTCAGCACCGGCATCAGCCAACGGGCCTGCGCCCTGCACCTGCGCCAGCACGATTGTCAGCCCGCTGAAGCCTAACCTGCCACCTTTGGAATGAGTGCTTCGCAAGCCCACCCATCTAACAGTCCAGCACCGGGCGGTGGCTGGTATGATGCACGCTGGACGCAACTGATGGTGTGCATCCTGAAGCGGCTTCCGACTGCTTGGTGTGTGGTTCTCACCAGTCCGGTGGCATTGGTGTTCTATCTGTTTGCACGGGTCCAGGGCCGGGCGGTGCGGGCCAATCTGCGGGCCTTGTTTCCGGCGCACGGGGCGCTGCGTTGCTGGCTGGGTGCCTATCAGGTATTTCGGCATTTTGCCCTCACCTATGTGGACCGCCTGTTATACCGGCATTGCGCCCGGCAGGTCGAGTGGGACGTGCATGGCATGGAGATTTTCGAGCGAATGAAAAGCGAGGCGGGCGGCGTGCTCGTGTTCACCGTGCATGCGGGCAATTATGATATTGGGTCCTCGCTGCTGGCGGCGAAGCTCGGACGGGAGTTGCACACCGTGCGGGCGCCGGAACGCAGCCGTTCGCTCGAGCAACTCCGCGCGGCCGAACTCCACGCCGCCAGCCGCCAGCAACCCCTGCTGCGCTTCCATTACAACACCCCGGGGGGAACTCTTGGCATCGACCTCTTCCGCCTGTTGCAGGCCGGGGCAATCGTGGCGGTGCAGGGCGACCGCGTGGTGATGGATGTCTCGCCGCTGGTGGTGGTGCATGCGGGGGTAAGTTATACCATTCCGCGCGGCCCCCTGATGTTGGCGGAGACCGCCGGGGTGCCCTGTTATGCGGTTTTCCTGATCCGGTGCGGGGTGTGCCGCTATCGGATTGAGGTTTGCGAACCGTTCTTCACCGGACAACACAAAATGCAGCGGACCGAGATCGCCGCGCTATGGATTCCGCTCATGGCGGACTTCCTGCACCGCCATTGGGATCAATGGTTTGTGTTTGAAAACATCATCCACCGCGTTCCTCCCGATCCGGCGCGTTGACGCCAGCTCACGCCCGGGCGGGGCTGCTCACGCTTGCCTGAAGAGCCGGCGCCACGACCAGGCGAGTCCGGCGCAACCAAAGGCCGCCAGCAGGAGCAAGCGGCCTTGGATGTCGGCCAGCGTCGCGCCGCGGGTGAAGAGATCCTGATAGGCCGTGACGCTCCAGTTGAGCGGCGTGAGCGCGCTGAGTTGTTGCATGACGGGCGGCATGAAAAACACGGGCACCATCACGCCGCCGAGCGCGGCTAACAGCACCACCGAGGTGGAGCCCACCATGCCGGCCTGTTCCTGGCTGGTGGCGGTGCTGGCAACCGCGAGCGCAAAGCCCACCGCCGCCAAGCCCGTGGCCAGCGTGAGCACGACCAGCGTGGGCACGGGGGCAGTGAGGGCAAAGGCCCCGGTGCCACAGGCCGGCAGCAGCCAGCGGCCCGCCGCCAGCATCATGGAGAATTGCAGCACGGCCACGCCCAGATAGAGGAGGAGCTTGCCCACGATGATGGAAAACGGCCGCACCGACATGGTCAGCAGGCGGGTGAGCGTGCCTTCCTGGCGCTCGCGCAGCAGGCAGGTCGATACCGGAATGACGATGAAGAACATCGCGAAGACCGAGTACGCGGGGACGTTGAACTGCGTCATGTCGGGGACTTGCTCCGCGTGGCTGGCATTCGTACTGGTGCTGGCATTGGCCGGCGCGGCGACGGTGATGGCGTGGCCGGAGCGATAGGCGGGTGCGGTGATGGCACCCTCAAGCGCGGGCAGCGTGGCCCCCGGCGGCAGGCGCTTGCCGATTTCCCGCGGTATCACCTCGCCCCAGGCCCGCATGTCGAGTTCGAATTCCTTGCCTTGGGCGAGACTCTGCAGGGCAAGCGTAACCAACATCCGGCACGGACCCGAAATGCCCGGGTCAAAATACGTTTCGATGGCCAGCGGCGCGGGTGCTGCCGGCGGCTGCGCTGCCGTCTGCGATGGCGGCTCGGCCCAGTGGCGTGCGGCGGCGACGGCGTTGTGGCCAAGGCCCTTTGGGAACACCACGAAGACCTGCGCCTGTCCCTGCCGCACGATCTCGCGGGCCGCCGCACGATCCAGCGGCTGGCCGTTTTTCTCGGTTAGAAGTTGCACGCCCTTGGCTGCGGCGAAACCACGCGCCAGTGCTTGCGAGGTTGTGGAGCCATCCTCGTCCACCAGCGCCGCCTTCACATTGAACTTGGTGACGTTCTTGAACGCGCCATCCTGCACCAGAGTCACGACAAGCAACACCGCCAGCGGCATCAGGAAAATGAACGCGAGGCCGACCGGATCGCGCAGCAGGACCAGCAGTTCCTTGTGGAGCATGAAGGGCAGTTTGGACATCGGGATGCGGGCGGCTCGGGCTGAATGGTTCGTGCGACGGGCGGGGCTCAGTCGCGCAGCTCCCGACCGGTTAGGTTGATGAAGACATCCTCCAGCCCGCGGGCGCCGGGCTGCGCTTGGATCAGTTCGCAGGGGGTGCCCTCCGCGATGCTGGCCCCATTGTCGATGATCACGACGCGCGAACACAGCGCCTCGGCCTCCTTGATATAGTGAGTGGTGTATAGCAGGGTCATGCCCTCGCGATTCAGACGGGCCAGATTGTCGTAGATCAGCAAGCGCGACTGCGGGTCAACTCCCGCAGTGGGCTCGTCGAGAACGACCAGTGCGGGCTCATGGAGGAGGCCGGCAATGAGATTGCAGCGACGTTTCATGCCGCCCGAGAAACGGCCGACCGCACGCCTGGCCGCGGATGTCAGGCCGAGACGCTCCAGCCAGGTGTCAACCCGGTTGCGCAACAGCGAGCCGCCCAAGCCGTGCATGCGGCCGAAGAATAGCAGATTCTCCCGGGCGCTCAGCGTCGGGTAGAGCGCGATTTCCTGCGGGACCAGGCCAAACAAGGCCTTCGTTGGGTCGCGCCCGGCTGTCGGATGGTGGCCGTCGAGACGGATGCTGCCCTCGTCGGGCCTGAGCAAGCCGCAGAGCAGCGAGATGAGGGTGGTCTTGCCGGCCCCGTTAGGGCCGAGCAGTCCGAAGAACTCGCCGCGTTGAACGTGCAGCCGCATGCTCCGGAGGGCCGGCTCGGGGTTGCCCGCGTAGGTCTTGCTCAACCCGTCGATTTGGAGAAAGGCACTCATTGCCGGGAGCTGTCAGGTTGGGGGACCTCCGGCTCCGGCACCAGGCCGCCGAGCGTCAGCCTGGTTGTTAGGACGCGCTTGGGACCGACCCATGCCTCGCCCTCGATCTGCACCAGGGCACCCATGCGTCCGAGGACGGAGGCGTGCAGCAGCAGGGTTTCGCCGGGCACCACGCTGCCGGTGATCTTGGCGTTGTGGACGGCGGCGAGGCGGAGGTTTGGCATGGCCGGAATGGCCGGATCGGATTGGGCGATGACGCCGCCGAGTTGGGCAATGGCTTCGATGAGCAGCACGCCAGGCAGCAGCGCCACCCCGGGAAAATGCCCGGCGAGAAAGGCCTCGTCGCCCCGCAGCAAGTAACGGCCAGCCCCGGAGCGACCGGGAACCAGCGCGTCGAGCGCGTCGATGAAGCGGAACTCAGGTCCGTGCGGAAGGGCTAACAAGGCGGCATGCATGAGGGCGGCGAAGCCGGATCATAGGGGCTGCGCGGGGGGGACGCCAGCGGGTATTTTGCGGGCCCCGCAATCGGGGGTTGGCAGGAGGCGGGATTGGTGCTTGGTTCGGGCGTCGCAAATGGGATCAAGACCAGCAGCCGGGTTTCGCCATCGCGGCGGCAGGCCCGAGGCGGGCCGGACGCTGAGCCACCACGGGTTCGGGGTGCGGCAGTTTGCCGGCCGGTTTCCCTCGCTGCAGGAACGCTGGTATGTGATGGGAAAACTGGCCACCGACCCGCTCTACCCTGCCGTGCATGACGTGCTCCAAGGCACCACGGCCCCGCTGCTGGATGTGGGGTGCGGCATGGGCGTGCTGGCATTCTATCTGCGCCAACGCGGGTGGCAGCCCGCCATCATCGGGCTGGATTGCGATCCGCGAAAAATCGCCACGGCCCGCCGGGTGGCTGCTGACTTTGCCGGGACCCAGGAGTTTTTCCTGGGTGATGCCGGGCTGGCTTTGCCCGCGCATTGTGGCAGTGTGACGCTGTTGGATATTTTGCAATACTTTCCACCTGACACGCGCGAGGTCCTGCTGCGGGAAGGTGCCGCGCGGATTGCGGATGACGGGGTGTTGGTCATCCGAACCGGCCTCATGGATGACACGCGGCGGTTTCGCGTGACGCGCCTGGTGGACCGCATGGCGGCGCTGGTGAAGTGGATTGAGCCGCCGCCCGTGCACTATCCCGGCCGCGCTGAGTTGTGCCGCGTGCTCCACGGCGCGGGACTGATCGGTGACTTCGAGCCGCAGTGGGGCCGCACGCCCTTCAACAACTGGCTGGGGGTGTTCCGGCGGACGGCGCCGCATTGAGCCAGGCTTCCGGCAGGGTGGTGCTCCAAGCTTCCTTTTCTAACATTAGAAGCACCCCTCGCAGCACCTCCGGCGAGTGCGGCAGGCCCTGATGCAAAACCACAATTGCCCCGGCGCACAGCTTGCGGCGGATCGAGGCGAGGATGTTTTCAAGTGGCGTATTCACCCCATCAAAGCCGCGGGCCTGCCAGCCAACGACTGCAAGCGCAAACTCGGCGGCGATGCGATTGCAATACGGGTTCCGCATGCCCACCGGGGCCCGGAACAGCTTGGGTTCGAGCCCGCTGATAGAGCTTAAGGTCCGCTGGCATTCACGCACTTCCCGGCGCTGCCGCCATGGCGGAAAACTCCAATACCAATAGGCCGGATGGGTGTGGGTGTGATTGCCGATCAGATGGCCCGCCGCGCGGATGCGTTGCACGTCTGCCGGGCGTTGCGCCGCCCGCTCCCCGATCAGGAAAAACACCGCCCGCACCCGCCGGGCCGCCAAAATGCCGAGCAGCTCCTCGGTATCGGCGCAGGGCCCGTCGTCAATGGTTAGGATCACGCTGCGTTCGGTGCTTGGAAAGCACCGGATGGCAGCCCCAAACAGCCGACTGTGAGGATACAGGGTGCTGAATGCCAGGATCATCTCGACGCCCAGCAAGCCAGCCACTGCCCACGGCCAACCGCACCAATACCCGAGCCCCAGCGGCGCGGCATGCATGGCGCACAGCAGCATGGTCACGCCAATGCTGGCATGCCGACGTGACGCGCTGCGGGGATGGGTTTGGGTCATGGGAGAGTTCCGGTCGCAAGTGTCGGGTTCCGGCCTGCGGCTGACAAGCTGGAAAGCGGTGCTGAATGGTGGTGCTGAATTTTTGGTTGTCACGGGCTGGTGGCCGTGTAGCCTTCGTGGAAATTTGCGGTTTGGCAGGTCCGATCTCGAAGCCCCATGAACCGCTCAGCCGAGCCAGCCAAGCCCATGAACCTACCCGCCGTCACCAAACTGTTGCTGCTGCCATGTTTCGCATGGCTCGGAGCGTGTGCGCCATCCGCGCCGCTGGGGGCATCCCACCCGGCCGACCAGTGGGCGGCGGATGCGGAATCCGGCGTCGTCTGGCAGGTCGGGCACCACACCCCTATCAACTATGTGGTGTTGCCGCAGATGCTTTCGGCACGCACGCCGCAGCATGCGCGGATGGTGCTCGGCGGGCATGACCTGACGCTGCGGGCGAGGTTCAGCCTGTTAGTGGAGCCGGTCGCCCGCGGCCCGGAGTCGCTCTATCTTGGCTGCGCTGCCGGGCCGACTTTGGAATACTGGTTTGCCGGCAAGCAGGCGTGTGCGTATGCCGGTGCCGGTGGCGGCTGCGGGGTCATCGACAGCACCGGTGTTGCCGGCGGGCAGGGGCAGGATTTCACGCTGAATTGGTATGCGACCAGCGGGTTGCGCTACTATCCGAAGGACAATCTGGCCATCAGTGCCGGGGTCTTTTTCCAACATCTCTCCAATGGCGGGGCGACCGATCCCAATCCGGGGCTGGATGGCCTCGGCCCGGTCATCGGCGTGACCGGGCATTTCTGAAGCGCCGCCGCAGGTGGCCTGCGGCGGCCGCTCAGAGTGCGGCGATGGCGCTCATGATGCGCTTGGCAAGCAGGGCGTATCCTTCCCTGCCAGACGCGTGGGTGAGGTCATCCGGGGTGAGCCGGATGGCCGGGCCGATGCAGACGCTGACGCGTGCGAGGCGGAGCCAGGAGGCCCCGCGGGGAAGTGCTTCAAAGGCCCCCCGGATGCGGACCGGTTGAATCACCGCACCGGACTTGGCCGCCACCAGGCCGATCCCCGGTGCGGCCTCGCCGAGGCTGCCATCCAGGGTGCGGGCACCTTCCGGAAAAATGACGACCCCGTGACCTGCCTTGAGCAGGCGGATGATGCTCTTGAGGCTGGCCATGTCCGGTTTGTCCTGATCCACCGGGAGGGCATTCCATTGTCGGTAAAGCCAATTGGTGAAGCCGCTGAACAGGGTTTTCCGGGCCAGGTAAAACAGCGGCATGTCATACAGGCAGCCAATCAGCGGCGGATCCAGAAAACTCTGGTGATTCGCCGCCACCAGCACCGGCCCCTCGGTAACCAGATGCTCGCGCCCATCAATGCGCAGCCCGAGAAACGAGCGGAACGCGGCGCCAAAGGTGATCCAAGCGAGCCAGTAGAGAAATTTCATTGGGGGCACGGGGCGGCGGTGATGGAGGCAGGGGGCGTGTTCGGGAAAAATTAGAGCGCTTTCCGAGTCTTGGCAAAACCAAAAGTTGAACCAGAAGTTGGAATCCAAGGACCCCGGACCCGTGCTCGGCAAACTGATGGCAGCGCTCAGTGCTGGCATGGAGTGCGGTGGGCAGGGCGCAGCCCGCCACCCCGCTGTGGTTAAACCGTTAGAGCCGCGGGGTTACCATGAGGCGTGCCGAAGATTTCAACATTCAACATTCAACTTCCAACATTCAATCATCAAGTAAGACCAAGAATTGTCACCGCCGCGTCCATTCTTAGACTTGATGACGGACCGGACGATGGTCCGGCCACAGCACGCGCCGGGATTGAGCCAAAGCGGTGTGGCGCTACGCTTCCCACCGCACTCCATACCGGCACCTGTTCATGCGCGAGCCAAAGTATGGAGTGCGGTGGGCAGGGCGCAGCCCGCCACCCCGCTGTGGCTAAACCGTTAGAGCCGCGGGGTTGCCATGAGGCGTGCCGAAGATTTCAACATTCAACTTCCAACATTCAATGATCAAGTAAGACCAAGAATTGTCACCGCCGCGTCCATTCTTAGACTTGATGACGGGCCGGACGATGGTCCGGCCGCAGCACGCGCCGGGATTGAGCCACAGCGGTGTGGCGCTACGCTTCCCACCGCACTCCATACCGGCACCGACCATGAACTCTTCCATCACTTTGCCTCATCATCATTTTGCCGCTCTCAAAACCTCGGAGCAGACCCATAATTGCCAAAGGATTCTGGTTGCCGTCCCGGCGATTGGATTGAGCGGGTTGGCAATTTCGTCCAGCCGCCATGCCACCCTCCCATGCGCTGGCACGCCACTCGAAAATCCGCTCGGGAGTGGCGCGAATATGGGCCTCCACCACCCGGCAAAATCCCCGGCATATATATTTTCAAAAAGTGTAAGTTTGCCGGGGGGGCTCATGCGTAGCTGTCGGCGAATAACCATTCACACCTGTGAAAACCAAGCACTCGTTCGTTAGGGTTTTGATCGCGACAGTCGGCCGTCTGGTCGGCTTTATGTTGGGTCAAATGTCGTGGTCCGCGCCGCCCTGGCTGGCGTGGTGCGGCCGGCGGCTGGTGGCCTTTCTGGCCTTGCTCAAGGCGCATCCGCGGGCCGCCGCGCTGAGCCTGATCCTGCTGGTGGCGCTGGGCACCGGCACCTGGCAGGCGTGGCGCTGGTGGAAATCGCACCAGCCGCGCACCTTTGCCCACAACGTGCTGCGCGAGGTGGCGGTGACGGTGCAGGCACCCGCTGCGGTGGCGCCCGGTGCCCCGGACCAGGGTCTCAAGCCGGGCCCGCTGCGGCTCACCTTCTCCGGTGCGCCCGTCGCACCCCTCGAGAAAATCGGCAAGGATGCCACGGAGGCGGTCACGCTCGACCCGCAGGTCCAGGGCAAGTGGACCTGGCAGGACGGCTCCACGCTGGTCTTCCAACCGACTGGCCACTGGCCGCCGGACACCGCATTCAAGGTGCGACTCAGGCATTCAGCCCTCGCCAAGGATCTGCACCTGGAGCGGGAATCCGTCACCGTGAAAACCCCGCCCCTGGTCGCCGGGGTGCATGATTTCTCGTTCTACAACAGCCCGCAGGATCCCTCGGTCTATCAAGTTGTCGCCGAACTCAAGCTCAGTCATCCGGTGGCGCTGGAGGCCCTTCAGCAACGGTTGCGCATGGAGGTGCTGGGCGGCACGCCGCTGTTCATGGGTGGCACTAACGAAGCTCCGGTGTTCAGCGTGAGCGCCGACCCGGCCTCGGTGCGTCGGTATTTCATCCGCAGTCGCCAGATCAGCGTGCCGCTCAAGGAGGATTGGGTGAAACTCACCGTGCCCGCCGGACTGGTCTCGAGCCTGGTCGGCGAGCCGCTGGCCAAGGAGAGCACGGCCAAAACCCGCGTGCCCGACAAGTTCAGCGGCCTGGAACTCACCAAGGCCGAAACCCGCATCATCCGCACCGACGAAGGCGAACCGCAGCAGTTTGTTTTCATCACCACCAATCTCGACATCGACAGCGCCGAGATCGCCCGGCGCATCGGTCTGTGGTGGCATCAGGATGGCTGGCAGGACAACCAGGGCCACCTCATCTTCGGGCAACGTGAACCAAGTGCCACCCAGGTCGAGCTGGTGCCGGTGGAAAGCGAGGCACCCGTCGGCAAACAACATGCCTTCCGCTTCATCGAGCCGCGCCCGAACGGCGCGTTGTTGCTCCGCGTCGGGGCAGGCGTGAAATCCCCCGGCGGCTTCGAGACCAACACCCGCTTCGAGAAAGTCCTTCGCGTGCCGCCGTTTCCCCAGGAAACCCGCTTGTTAGGCAAGGGCCACGTGCTGGCCCTCGATGGCGAGCGCAAGCTCGTGGTGCAATCCCGCGCCATCGACCACCTCCGCCTCACCCTGAGCCGCGTGCCGGTTTCGCAATTCCAACATCTCATCTCCCTCAACCGTTGGAACACCTTCAACGAGCCGAGTTTCGACGGCGTGTTCTCCAAAGACAACATCGCCCAGAAATGGAGCAAAGTCGTCGCCGTGCCCCACCAGAATGCCTGGGCAGCCACGCAGACCGTCATCGATATCGCCGAGGCCCCGCCGCTAACCGCGCCGGACCAGTTGCCCGGCGGGCGCGGCGTGTTCTTTGTGACCGTCGAACCGGTCAGGAAACTCGCGCCCCCGGTGCCAACGGATGACCTCTACTCACGCATCGAACCAAGCGCCGGAACCGGCGAGGACGACTGGCATGGCGACGACGAGGATGCAGGGGAACCCAAGGACGGCTGGCAACGCGCCGATGGTGAGATTTCCGAACGCCTGATCATGGCCACGGACCTCGGCTTGTTAGCCAAGACCGCCGCCGATGGCTCGCGTGATGTCTATGTCATGGCACTCGGCGCCGGCCAACCCGTGGCCGCCGTGGAAATCCGCGCCATCGCCCGCAATGGCAGTGTGTTAGAAACCGCGACCACCGATGCCAGCGGCCACGCCCGGCTTTCTCCCCTCGCCGACTGCACGGGCGAGCGCCAGCCCATCGCGGTGCTGGCGGCCAAGGATGGCGACACCTCGTTCCTGCCCTTCAACGAACGCCGGCTGCCGGCGATGGATTACTCGCGCTTCGAGATTGGCGGCGTCATCGCTTCGCGGATCAAGGCGGTGGAGGCCTGTGTGTTCACCGAGCGCGGTGTCTATCGGCCGGGCGATACCGTGCATGGCGGCTTCATCGTCCGCCGCCGCGATTGGCAGCCGGTCCTGGAAGGGCTGCCCCTGGCCATCAGCCTAACCGATTCCCACGGCCGCGAGGTCGGCAAACAAAGCACCCGGCTTCCCTATGATGGCTTCTTTGCCTGCGATTTCCCCTTGTCGGACGCCGCCGCGCTCGGCATTCATGAGATCACGGTGAATGTGCTCAACAGCCAGGGCCGACCATTGTTCCGCCTCGGTCGCGCGGTGCTGCGGGTCGAGGAATTCCAACCGGATCGCATGAAGGTGAGTACCAAGCTCGACCCCGCACCACCTGCCGGCTGGCTGGCCTGCACGGCCACGGATGCCGTGGTTTCCGTGCAGTCGCTCTTTGGTGAACCCGCCCCCGAACGCCGCGTGACGATGCGGCTGGACTTGTCGCCCGCGGATTTCGGCTTCCCGGAATGGCCGGGGTTTGCATTCTATATCAATGCCGACGAAGCCGCGAAATCCATGGCCGGTCGCACCATCGATCTCGGCGAAGCCAAGACCGACGCCAACGGCAGCGTCACCTTCAAGTTGCCGTTAGACACCCTCAAGGACGCCACCTTCCGCGCCGCCGTTCTAACAGAAGCATTCGAGCGCGAGGGTGGTCGCAGCGTGCGAACGGCCACGACCTGCCTCGTCTCGCCGCACGAGTCGGTGCTCGGATGGAAAACCGACGGCAACCTCGAGTACCTCGCCAAGGACAGCGGGCAGGCCTTGAAGCTGCTCGCGGTGGGCCGCGATTTGAAACCGCTGGCCCTCGACAATCTGCGCCGCCGCATCATCGAGATCCGCCAGGTTTCCGTGCTCACCAAGCTCGACAACGGCAACTATGCCTACGTTTCCACCAGCAAGCAGCGCCAGGTCTCCGAGGAACCTATCAGTCTGCCCGCCGGGGAAACGGAATATCAACTGCCCTGCGGCAAAGCCGGGGATTTCCGCCTGGAAATCATTGATGCGGAAAGCGCGGTGTGCTGCGCCGTGCCCTTTACCGTGGTGGGCAAGGGCGAGGAAAACGCCAGCGTTGATCGCGAGGCCGAGCTGCGCCTGCAATTGTCCAAAGAGGAAATCCTGCCCGGCGGCGAACTCGAAGTTCATCTATCAGCACCGTATGCCGGGGCCGGGTTGGTGACGTTGGAGCGTGAGCGGGTGATCGTCGCGCAGTGGTTCCGGACGGCGACCAAGGAAAGCACGGTGACCTTGAGGATTCCGGACGATGCCGAGGGCACCTATTATATCAATGCCTCGTTTGTGCGCTCCACCTCCGCGCCCGAGGTGTTTCACAGTCCGTTGAGTTATGCTGCGGCTCCGGTGAAGGTGCTCGCGCCCAAGAAGACCCTGGCCTATCAGCTTGATGCCCCGCGCGAGGTCAGGCCGGGCACGGCGGCCAGCTTTGGCATCACCTCGAACGAGGCGACCCGGTTGGTGATCTATGCCGTGGACGAAGGCATCCATCAAATCACTTCCTACAAGCTCCCGCAGCCGCTGGATTTCTTCCTGCGCAAGCAGGCGCTGGAGGTGCGGACCCAACAATGGCTGGATCTGTTGCTGCCGGAATTCCGGTTTCTCAAGGCCGCGGCGGCCTTCGGTGGCGATGGTGGTGATGCGGCGCTGTCGCTGCACCTCAATCCCTTCAAGCGCCGCCAGGAGCCGCCGGTGGTGTTCTGGTCCGGCATCATTGAGGCCGGTCCGCAGCGCACTGAAGTGAAATGGAACGTGCCGGATTATTTCAACGGCAACCTCCGCATCATGGCCGTGGGCTGCAACGCGGGCGCCATCGGCACGGCGCAAACCGCCACGCTGGTGAAAGCTCCTATCATCGTGCAACCCAACGCCCCCTTGTTCGTCACCCCGGGCGATGAATTTGAAACTTCGGTGTCCGTGTTCAACCATCTGGCCGCCACCGGTGAGACCGCGATCCGGATCACCGCCACCCCATCCGGGCATCTCGAAGTCATCGGTGATGCCAGCGCCTCGTTGCCACTGGCCAGCGGCAGCGAGGGCATCGTGCGCTTCCGCTTCCGGACCAAGGACCAACTCGGCGCGGCCGAGTTGAAGTTCGAGGCCACCGGCGGTGGCGAAACCGTGCATCGCGTCACCACCCTGAGCGTGCGGCCTGCCAGTCATCACCTCACCAGCGTCACCACCGGCTGGTTCCGCACCGGCTCGACCGAGGAGAAGGTCAAACGCACGCTCTATCAGGAGTTCCGGCACACCGAGGCCACCGCCAGCATCGTGCCGCTCGGTCTGGCCCGCGGGTTGGAGGCCTATGTCCGCGAGTACCCCTATGGTTGCTCGGAACAAATCACCAGCCGTGCCATGGTCAAACTCGTCGCCTCCACCGAGGCTGATTTCGGCCTCACGCCCAAGGATGCCGCGGAGGCTCTGCGCTCGGCCATCAGCCAGCTCGCCTCGCGCCAGCGGGCGGACGGTGGCTTTGGCTATTGGTATGCGGGACCGTCCTCGGATTATGATTGGTATGCGGGGCCGTCCTCGGATTATGAATTCCACTCGCTCTATGTCCTGCATTTCCTGAGCGAGGCAAAACTGTTAGGCCATGCCGTGCCGGAACAACTGCTGAGCGGCGCGTTGAAATACGCCTCGCGTACCGCCCGTGCCACCGTGCGCAACCTTTATGATGCGGAGCTGCAGGCGTATGCCATCTATCTGCTAGCCCGTGACGGCACCAACCCCGCCCCGCAACTGCTCAATCTGCGCGACACCCTAACCGCCACCTACCAGGGCCAATGGGAACACCGCAGCGCCGCCGCCTGGATGGCCGCCACCTATATGCTGCTCAAGAAGGACGGCGAGGCTAACAACTTGCTGGATGCGTGTCTCAAGGCCCGCGCCGCCATCAAGGCCGGAACCAAGGATGAACCCTGGTCTTACTATCGCACCCCGGCGATGGAAGAGATCGGCATCTTCTACATCCAGTGCCGCCACTTCCCCGAGCGGGCCAGGAAGTTCGGCATCGACGCCCTTGAACCGATCATGAAGCCGCTGCGGGAGCAAAGTTTCAACACGCTCTCCTGCTCGTACATGACGCTGGCCTTGAAGGCCTACAGCGATCTGGCACGCAGCACCGGCGTCGAGGTCTCGATCCGTGGCATCGTCGCCGGCAATGAACCGCCGCAGTTGCTCGCCGGTCCGGGCCAGGGCATCCTCCGCACGCCCTTTGGTCCCACCACCACCGCGCTGCGCTTCGAGCGCCAGCAGAAGGGCAGCGGCGACATCGGCGCGTTCTTCCAGGTCGTCGAACAAGGCTATGACTCCGGCAAACCCACCGGACCCGAGCGCAGTGGCCTGGAGGTGTCTCGTGAAATCACCCCCGTGCGCAAGGATCAGGCGCTGCGTGTCGGCGATCCGGTGGAGGTCGTGTTGCGCGTCCGCAATGTCTCCGGCCGCAACCTAACCAACCTGGCGGTGGTCGATCTGCTGCCGGCCGGCTTCGAGGTGTTGGCCGACGATTTGAAATCCGGCGCCAACACGGTGGCCGGCACCGAGTTTGCCGAACTGCGCGAGGACCGCACCTTGTTCTTCCTCGGCCTCGCGGCCAACGCCGAGTGGTCGGTGCAATACCGCATGAAGGCGCTGTGCGCCGGGACCTTCGCCGTGCCGGCCGCGCTGGCGGAAGACATGTACGAGCGCGGTTTCCACGGCGTCTCCACTCCCGGCCGGATCCCCATCGAAGCCGCCAAGTGAAGCCATGCACCGCACTTGGACCGAGGGTGGTCGATCCCGCAACGATGTTACCGCCCGAACTCCCCCTACCCAATTCAACATCCGGCCGGACCACGGCGGGACTTGAGGGCGAATCGGCATCCAGTCCGGGGCTCTCGCGCTTGACCTGCCAGGCATTTCAGCTAGGTTCCCAGCACCTCTATGCACTTCACCCCATCGAAGCCGCTCTTCAGTATCACCGTGCCGAAGCCGAAATCCCCGGCGAAGAAGGCCACGGCGGCTTCGGTTTTGAAGAGGCCGAAGCTTACTACCGAACAGGCGCTCAAGGGCTACGACTACCTGAAATCCCGCAGCTCCCGCAGCAGCTCCGCGAGCTGAGTCGTCTCGCGCCGGTTGACCGCGCTGGCCGGAAAGCCCTCAGGAAATGGGCTGAGGAAAACGGCCACGTCTTTGATGAAAATCGTTTTTTCCGACTCTGGGAGGCTCAGGGGAAACGGGGCGGAGCCGAGCATCAGGTTTACCACGATCAGGAGGCCGGGCGCTGGATCAAACGCCTCTATCATGGCGTGAATCACAGCACGCTGGGCGATTACCTGGCGCGAATGCGCCTGCATGCGGCGCTTTTTCCCGAGACCGCTTACCGGCTGGAAGGGTTCACGATCAACCCCTAGAGCAAGGAGCTGGCACCAGTGGTTTCTCAACCCCATGTCGAGGTGGATACCAGCCGTCCACTTGTCACCAAGTCTGAGACTGACGATCTCATGGCTACGATGGGCTTCGCGCCCGTGCAGCTCATCCACGATGGGGTTCTCGACGATGGCTACTTCGCATATCACCCCATTCTCACCCGCCACTTCCTCGCCTCTTTTCTTCTGTCTCTTCTCCATGAACGCCGCCGCCCTGCACGCCGCCGCCCTTGCGGAACTCAAAGCCGGCAACCGCATCAGCCTGTAATGCCATTCCCCGATGACACCTCTCGAACTCCTCCAGCAACTGAATGACCTCGATGAGCACCCTCGTATCGAGGCCAAACCTTCTACCGGGTGCCCAAGGCCATAGCCCTAATCGTAATTGCTCGCGGGATTCGTCAAAACGCCCGGCATCACCGTCAGCCCTCACGCTCTCGCCGTCCTTGCCCTGCCCAACCTCGCCACTGCCAAACCCGGCTTTGCCGACCGCCTCATCCACGGCACCGCCCACGCCGCCGGCCACACCCTCGTCACCTTCAAAACGGGACTTGGGTCCCACCATCAAAGAGGACCCCACCTTTGGCCGCCTCCCAAAGGGGGCAGACCGCCCCGCACTAGGCGCTCGTCTCGATCAGCGAGCTGACCTCGCCCGCAGGATGTTGGTGGCGGAGCTTGAGCGTGAACCAAGCGGGAGATTCGCGGTGCGAGACGCTTCGGACACGACCTGCGACTGGGGACGTCGCAGCAACAAAAACGGGTGCCGTGGGGCACCCGTTTGCTTCCCGAGCTGCGGATCCGGGGCAATCAATCGGTGAACTCGGCTTTCTCCACCGCGGTGTTGGAGGTGCCGGAGGTGTAGCGCCAGCGGATTTTATTGCGTTTGGAGGCGGAACGGAGTTTGCGCTGCGCACGCTCAGTCGGGGTCTCAAATGAGCGCCGACGGCGCATCTCTTCAAGAATCCCTTCAGTATCGAGTTTGGTTTTGAGGCGTTTGAGAGCCCGATCGACAGGCTCGCCTTTCTTCATGATCACTCCACGCATGCGATTCGTTGGTTTGGTTGGTTGGTTCCGCAGATTGTCGGGGCGCGGTAAATGCAGGAATCCCAGCGCCTTGTCAAGAAGGAACCCGCAAAGTTTTTTAAAATTCCGGGGATGGCGGTTGATCAGGCCTCCAGGATGAGGCAAATGGGCGCTTCGAGACTGGCTTTGACGTGGTTGAGGAAGGTGACGGCTTCGCGGCCATCGACGAGGCGGTGGTCGTAGCTGAGGGCGAGGTACATCATCGGGCGGATGACGACCCTGCCAGCGATGGCGACGGGGCGTTGCTGGATGGTGTGCATGCCGAGCAGTCCGCTCTGCGGGGGATTGAGGATGGGGGTGCTGAGCAGCGAGCCATAGACGCCGCCGTTGGAGACGGTGAAAACCCCGCCCTGGAGGTCCTCCAGGGTGATGGTTCCAGCATGGGATTTTTCGGCGTAGCCGACAATGTCTTGTTCGATCCGGGCGAGGGACTTTTGGTCGCAATCCCGGAGCACCGGCACTAACAGCCCCCTGGCCGTGCTGATGGCCACGCCGATGTCGTAAAAATGATTTTCAACGATGTCCGTGCCATCGATGCGGGCATTGATGGCTGGCACTTGCTTGAGGGCGATGACAACGGCTTTGATGAAAAACGACATCAAGCCGAGCTTGACCCCGTGTTTGCTGGTGAAGCTCTCCTGGACCTGCTGGCGGAGGTCCAGGACCGCGCTCATGTCCACCTCGTTGAAGGTGGTGAGAATGGCGGCGCTCTGCTGGGCGTTGACGAGCTGAGTGGCGATCTTGCGCCGCAACGGCGACATTTGGCGGCGGGTGCTGCGGGGGGCCGAGGAGGGCAGGTGGGGGATTTCCGGGACCGCGGGGAGGATGGGACTGGTCGGACCCGTCGGACTGGTCGGACTGGTCGGACTTATGGAATTCATGGGAGCGTTGGTCTCCAGGCGGGCGATGGGGGTGCCGATGGCGACTTCCTGGCCTTCGGGGATGAGGATTTCGAGGATGCCGTCGGTGGCGGCGGCCAGCTCGTTGGCCACCTTGTCGGTTTCCAGGGTGACGAGCAGCTCGCCCTGGCGGACGGTTTCGCCGGACTGCTTGTGCCAGCGGGCGAGGTTGGCGGAAGTGATGGATTCGCCGGCAGCAGGAACCCGGACGTCGATGAGCATGGAGAGGCAGGGGTGGATGTTAGATTGTGAAGGCCCGGGCGAGGAGGGCCGTTTGCTCGCGGGAGTGGATGGCCTTGGAGCCGGAGGCGGGGCTGGCAGCCGCGAGGCGGCCGGCATAGCGGGGCTTGGTGCCCACCGTGGCTTCGAGCAGGGGCGAGACAAACGTCCACGCCCCCATGTTGGCGGGTTCCTCCTGGCACCAGACGAAGCGGCTGGCGTTCGGGTACTGGCTGAGGATGGCCGCGAGCAGGTCCTGATGGAATGGATAGAGCTGTTCGAGGCGGAGGATGGCGGCAGTGTCGATGGCGGCGGCCTGGCGGTGGGCGCAGAGGTCGTAGAAAACCTTGCCGGTGCAGCAGATGATGCGTTCGACGGCGCTGGCATCGGCGAAGGTCTTGAGGTCCGGCAGGATTTCCTGAAAGCAGGTGTCTCCGAGAAAATCAGCTTCCGGTGAGACGGCTTCCTGGCGTGCGAGCAGGCTCTTGGGCGTCATCAGGATGAGCGGTTTGCGGAAACTCCGGTGTTTCTGGCGGCGCAAGGCATGGAAGTACTGGGCGGGCGTGGTGAAGTTGCCGACGACCATGTTGTCCGCCGCGCACAGTTGCAGGAAGCGTTCGAGGCGGGCGCTGGAGTGCTCGGGGCCCATGCCGTCATAGCCGTGGGGCAGCAGCATGACGAGGTCGCTGGGGGTTTGCCATTTGGATTCGGCGGTGGCGATGAATTGGTCGATGATGACTTGCGCGCCATTGGCGAAGTCGCCGAACTGCGCTTCCCAGAGCGTGAGCATGGCGGGGTAACCGAGGGAATAGCCATAGTCAAAACCTAACACTGCGAACTCGGAGAGCAAGGAGTTATAGACACAGAACCGGGCCTGCTCCGGGCCGAGATGTTCCAAGGGGAGATGCCGCGTGCGGGTCTCGGAATCGTAAAACACCGCGTGGCGCTGCGAGAAGGTGCCGCGGCGGCTGTCTTGCCCGGACAAGCGCACCGGCGTCCGCTCCAGCAGCAGCGAGCCGAAGGCCAGCGACTCGGCCAACGCCCAGTCGATGGGGCCGCCGTGCTGCAAGGCCTGGACGCGGCGCGGGATGAAGCGTTTCGCCAGGGTGGGGTGCAGGTTGAAGTCGGCGGGCATGGTGGTGAGGACCGTGCCGACGTGGAGCAGCAGATCGCGCCCGATGCCGGTGGGAACCGGGGCGTGGGAATACTCGGGCTGGACGATGGCGGTGGAACCGCTGAAGGCCGTGCGTGCGCCGGCCGCGCTGAGTTCCATCATTTTGTTATACCCGGCTTCGAGCTTGTCCCAAATGGTTTGCTCGATGGCGTCGGCATCCTCCTGGCTGATGAGGTCCTGGGCGATGAGTTGCTGTTTGTAAAGGTGGCCGAAGGTTTCGCGGGCGGCGATTTGCCTGGCGCTGAGCGGTTGGGTGAAGGCCGCCTGGTCCGACTCGTTGTGACCCTGGCGACGGTAGCACAGCATGTCGAT
Organism: Verrucomicrobiota bacterium; assembly: GCA_026397725.1. Taxonomy (GTDB): domain Bacteria; phylum Verrucomicrobiota; class Verrucomicrobiia; order Verrucomicrobiales; family Akkermansiaceae; genus Luteolibacter. The sequence goes on from JAPLUI010000252.1 coordinate 28,692, forward strand.
GACGATGTCGCGGCCGAATTGCTGGCGGAACTCAAGGGCGAACCGCGAGGCCCAGTGCAGCGCCATCGGCTCCTCGCCATTGACGTGCAGGATGGGGGCCTCGATCATCTTGGCCACGTCGGTGGCATAGGCGGAGGAGCGGGCGTCGGCCGGATCGGTGGTGAATCCGATCTGGTTGTTGATGATGAGGTGGATGGTGCCGCCGGTGCGGTAACCGGGGAGTTGGGACAGGTTGAGAACCTCCGCCACCGAGCCCTGCCCGGCGAAGGCGGCATCGCCGTGGATGAGCAGCGGCAGGACCCGCTTGCGATCCGTGCCGGTGCCGTCGTCGCCGAGGATGCGCTGGCGGGCGCGGGCCTTGCCCTCGACGATGGCATTGACGGCTTCGAGGTGGCTGGGGTTGGCGGCGAGGTTGACGCGGACCTTGCCATCGGCCAACTCGCGGACGTTTTCGTAGCCGAGGTGGTATTTCACATCGCCATCCCCCGCCACCACGTCCGGGGTGTAGTCGGGGGTGAATTCATGCAGGAGGGTGGTGAGCGTCTTGCGCAGGAAATTCGCCAGCACATTGAGGCGGCCGCGGTGGGACATGCCCATTTCGATTTCCGCGACGCCCTTGGCCGGGCAGTGTTCCAGGATGGCGTTGAGGACGATCATCGCGCCTTCGCCGCCTTCCAGCGAGAAACGCTTTTCACCGAGGAATTTCCGGCTGAGAAACTGCTCGAAGGCCTCCGCCTCTAACAGCCAGCGGAGGGCCTCGGCTTGGCGCTCGGCCGGATCGGGTGCGGCCAGGGTGCGGGCTTCGATGCGGTCGCGCACCCACTCATGCACCGCCGTGTCGCGGATGTGCATGAACTCAAAGCCGATGCTGCTCGAATAGGTCGCCTCCAGCGCCGCGATCATCTCGCGCAATTTCATTTTCGCCGCGTGGCGGAACGACGGCGTGGACGCCTCGCGCTCCAGCTCCGCCGGGCTGAAGCCCAAGTGTCCGCTGGCAAGGCGGGGGTTGCGGGCGGGTTGCTCCTCGAGCGGGTTGAGGTGTGCCTGGGTGTGACCGAGGGTGCGGTAGTTGTCGATCAGACTCGCGACTTTTCCAACAAACCCGGGATCATGCCCGGTTCCGGAGGTGGCGGAATCCGCCGTGCTTGCCCCTTCGATCTTCCGTGGCTGGGCGGCCCCCAGCTCGAAGCCCTCGAAAAACGCTGACCAGGTCGGCTCGACCGAACGCGCGTCCTCGCGCCACCGGGCGTGGTTTTCTTCAAGCAAATCCGCATTGGCGCGGGTCGGAACCGAGGAGTTCATGGGCGGGAATGGAGAATCTTACGGCACGGGGAGGGTTTTCATGGGCGGTCCACGCCGCCATCGATTTCTGCAACGGCAACTGTTGCCGCAGTCGCTCGTCTTCGGGCAGCGAGTCGATGGTCACTTGCACAAGTCCATCTGCATCGCCCACACCTCACAGTTCCTCATCCCGGAGGAAAATGAGTTGGCACTTTTTGGCGTTTCAGACGAATTTGTGAATCATCCGCGCATGGGTTTCCCGGGTGGCATCAGTGCCGATGCGGTGTCATGTCTTGCTCTTACTTGATCATTGAATGTTGGAAGCTGAATGTTGAATGTTGAAATCAGGGATGGAGAACTAAACAGCAAGGGGTGGAGAATCGCTTCCCCACCCCTGACATGTTCAGGATCTGCTTCAGGGTGGTGGCAACTCAGGCAACACCTCGCCCGGCGGCGTGCTGACAGGCGTTTCGGCCGGCGGCGGTATCGACGGCGTACCGGAATCGGCACCGCGCAGCGGGCGACCGGTGGCATCGATGATCTGCGCCGTGACGAAGATGATGAGGTTGCTCTTGATGCGGTTCTCCGCCTTGGACTGGAACAGCCGCCCGATGAGCGGAATGTCACCGAAGATCGGCACACTGTCTTGCACATTCTGCACATCCTCCCGAATCAAGCCACCGACGGCGACAGTGTAGCCGTCGTAGATGGAAAGCGAGGTTGAGACCCGGCGGGTGGAAAACACCGGCATCTCGATGCGGTTGTCCGTGAGCACCACGGTGGTGGGGTTGCCAAAGAGGTCCGTGGATGGCGACTTGATCGGACTGCCGTAGTTGATGAATCCCTCGAACTCGACAATCTCCGGCACGAAACGCAGGTCGATGACGTAGTCGTTCTCGGCGATGTTGGGCTCGATCTCAAGGGTGACCCCCGTCGGGCGGGTTTCCCATGCGGAGGGAGTGGCCGGGGTGACCGCGCCACCGCCACCGCCACCGCCACCGCCAAAGCCGCCGAAGTTGTTGTTGTTGTTTTGTTGGGGCAGTTGCGGGGGCTCGTATTCGGTCGCGTAGATGAATTCACGGACGATTTCAATGGTGGCCTTTTGTCCGTGTTTGGCGGTCACGGACGGGGCGGTCATGAGGTCGGTGCCCTTTTTCTGCGCGAGGCCGCGCATGATGAGCTGGACCTGGCCATCCGAGAACAGGCCGGTGATTGCCGCAATCCCCGGAGCCACGTTGGTGTTGTCGGCGGTGCGGAGCGGGTTGTTCAGAATGGAATCAATGCTGTTGCGATTGATCGCCCCGTCACCGCTGCGGAGGGGCGCGGTGGCAATGTTAGTAACCGGAAACACCGGATTCTGCGGAATTCCCGGAATGGAAACGCCATTGACCGGATTGATGAAGTCGGCAGCCGTGCGCTTCAGGCCATTGCCGATGGTGCCACCGGATGCGAACATGGTGTTGGCGCTGAGCCCGAAGGGGGAAACGAGCCAATCGAAGCTGAGTTCATCGTTGTTTTCCTGGGTGATTTCAACAAACTTGGTGGTGATCTTGATCTGCTTGGGTTGATCGACCCGCATGCTGTTGACCAACTGCTCCACCTTGTCGAGTTCGGCGGCCGTATTGGTGACCAGCAGTCCGCTGGGACTGAGCGTGGCGGAACTGCCGTCGCCAAACGCGATGCCGGACTTCTTGAGCAGTTCGATGATCGGCTTCTTGGGAGTCAGGGTCTTGCTGCCGCCACCTTTGGCAGGCGTGGCAAAGGGATCGGCCTCGGCAGCCGCATCGTTGCCCCCGCCAGCGGAAGCATTGAGGGTGTCTGAGAAGCCGGGTGGCACGCGGAACGTGCGGGTGAACGTCTCATTGCCGGTTTCAGTCATCGGCACCAGGGTGACCGCGAAATCATCCACCTTGAAGCGCAGCTTGGTGGCATCACAAATGTACTTGAGGGCCTGCCCGAGCGGGATGTTGGTGAGGCGGAGGGCCTTGATGCGCAGCGTTCCCGGACTGCCACCCGTGCTCAGCCCGCCGGTTTCCGCCGCGGCATCCAGCGCGGTGTCCCCGCCGCCAGCGCTATTCGGTCTGCGAATCAGGAAGTTGACGCCTTTCTTGTTGGGATCGAGTTCAAGGACATCCAACTCGGCGGCACGCAGGCGCAGGAAATCCACGGCTTCATCCACCGTGATGTCATCGAAGGCAATGTTAGGGATGATGATGCGGCGCAGCTTTTCGTTGATGTAGGCAATGCCGGAGCTGACGGCCGGGCCGCCGCCACCGGCAAAGCCTTCTTGGGGTCCTTCCGAGGGCAGGGACAACTCCCAGGCCTTGTCCACTTCCATCAGCAGCTCGGCACGGGTGTGATCGTAGGCGGCACGATAGTATCTTGACTTGGAAGACGCAATGACTTCCAAGCCGCGGCGGGCGGCGGAGTTGTAGGGATCGACGCGCAGGACTTTTTCGTATTCGCGCTTGGCGGCATCATATTTGCCGAGGTTGGAGTTGCCCTCAGCCATGTAGAGGCCGCGCCGGACTTCGTCGATTTTCTGGGTGTGGGCGTAGTCGAGTGCGGGATTGGTGCGGATCGGGTCGTCCAGATAGGCGAGTTCGCGTTTGGCGGCGGCATTGTCCGGGTCTGCGACGAGGGCATCTTCGAGCAGCGCCCGGGCATCACCGTAGTTGCCCTTACCGCCCTTGGTCGGGTCCTTGCCACCTTGGCGGCGGAATTTCTGGGCGAGGGCAACACTGGCATCGGTGAGGTGCTCCGTGATGACCCTGCGGCGATCAGCCAGCATCGGGGCATCCGGCAGCACGCTTCGCGCCTGGGAAAATTTGTCCAAGGCTTGCTGGTAGTCGCCCTTTGCGTAGGCGTTGCGGCCCTCGAGAAGCAGGCGATCCGCTTCGGCGACGGCCTGTTGACGACGGATCATCTCACGTTCGGCGAGGGCACTGAGGTTGGAGGAACCCGAACCTTCCCCGGCACTGGCGACCGTGATGGTGGCTGGCATGGCGGCTGCCACAGCCATCAATGCGATGGCAGAGCGACTGGAGCGATACATAGGCGGTTGTTGCATGATTGGCTGGCGGTGTTTGACGGTGTTTGCGGTGTTTGAAAAGCGATTTCTCAAAAAACTTTCAGGGGCTCGTTTCCGGGAAGGCCCCTTTGCGGATGGTGACGGACTTTTTCTCGCCCTTGGTGTCGGGGTATTCCACCTCGATTTGTTCCGGGGTGACTTTCTTGAGGAGGTAATCCTTCTTGGGCGAGTCGAAGGGCAGGCCGAAAGTGGTGTTTTCCTTGATGGTTTCCTTTTTTCCTTCGGACCCGATCGCTTCCAGGCTGAGGATGGCGCTACGGTCGTATTTGGAAAACTCCTGGATCCGCCCCTCGGGGAACTGGGGAATCTCGTAAAGGGCGCCTTTTTTGTTAGGAATCTGGTCTTCGATTTTGGCGTAGATGACCTCCATTTCCGTGTGGGTGGCATTGTTCATTTCCATCCGTTTGTCCATGCCAAGATACTTGAAGCGGTTTTTCATCACCCCGTCGGCAAAGAACAACTCACCGGGTTTGACGGTGATGCCGGTTTTGGTCTGGTTTTTCCCACCGGCGGTGTCACCATATTTGAAGGTGAACTTGTCGCCGTCCGGGAAGCCCGGGCGGATGAACCAGTTGAGGCTATCATCCTTTTCAAACATCAGCTTGGCGATGAGCGGCGGATGAGACTTGGGGTCGTTGGGGTCGGTTTTGCCCTTGAATTCCTCGAGATTGGTGTAGCCATCGCCGTCGGCATCGCGGTTCGGGGAGTCGGCGAAACCAGGATCCAGCCGGTGCTCGATCCACCATGGATTCGGGATCGGCGAATGGATGGCCGGGCTCTTGAGCAAATCAAGCGGCTTGTCCGGGCGATCACGCTCGATGTAGAGCGGAATGCCGGTGAACAAATCGACGATGCGGCCGTCGGTTTCGGCCTGGGTCCAGGCGTGATTGAGGGCGAGCGAAGCGAGCGCCATGGGCACCAGGTCGGCGCTCGGGATGGATGAATCGTTGCTGCCCGAGCCTTGGGTGTTGGCGTTGAAATCAGTTGGGACGCTCCCTACCTTGAACCAACCGAGGAAGGCAAAACCGAGGGCGGCGACGGCAGCACCGCCAACGGCGGCTTTTTCGTAATTCTGGGAAAACCAGGACATGATCGGAGGTGAGGCTGGGATCGGGTTGGCTATTTGGGCACCTCGGAAAGCGCCTTGACCGGAAGGAACTGCAGGACATCAATGCGGAGGAATACTTGGAGTTCTTCGTTGCCAAGCACTTGCTTGAGAATCTGACTCGCATCCGCAGCTTTCGCCGGGGCCGGGGCGCTCGCCGGAACTCGGGCCGGTGCCGGTGCCGGGGCCGGGGCCGGGGTGCGGGCGGGTCCGGGTGCCGGGGCCGGGGTGCGAGCGGGTCCGGGCGCGGGGGCCGGGGTGCGGGCGGGTCCGGGCGCAGGTTTTTTGACTTCCTCGGCAGGCAGGGGGTCATCGGCAGGGAGGATGAAATTGGTGCCTGGACCGAAAGGGTCCGACGCCGCCCCCTTGTTGCCGGCTGGCGTGGCTTGCGGATTATCGAACTTGGCATCGGTGGTGAGTGGTGCCCGTTGCTTCTCGTTCATGATGCGCATGCTGCGCACGCTGAAGAAGAAGTCAGGGGATTTCGAGATGGTGGAAACGAACTCGCGAGCGGCGTGCTCGGTGCCTTTGAAGGTGATTTCCAGCGGGAAGGCGCGGGCGGCGTCATTGGGCCCGGCCAGCCATTTTTCGCCGTCTTCCTCGGGGAGCCTGGGACGGTGGAGATTTTGGAGTTGGGAGGGGGCGGCCTTGGCCAGGGCGAGCAGCAGTTCCTGGGTGGCCTCGAGCTGATAGTTGAGGAGTCCGGTGGCGTCGTCGCGGGCGAGTGCGGCGGTGTAGGCTTCGAAGCCGAGGAAGAAGCCTTCGGGGAGTTTGGTGTTGGGTTTTTCAAAGGCCTTGGCGACCTTTTCGCCGGCGGTTTTGGCGCGATCCGCAAAGTCCTGGGGGGTGATGTTCTTGAGTTCCTTGGGGCGGAACTTGTCAAAGGCGACCTGCAATCCGGTGATCGTGCTGCGGTAACCGTTGAGAGCCTTGATTTTGCCGGAGCGGTTGGCGATGCTCGGATACAGCGGAATCGCCTCGAACTCTGCAACTTCCTGCGCGGCGATCTGGTAGTGATCCCATGCTTTTGAATAGCGCGCGCGGTAAGTCATGCCGACGTATAACAGCACGATGGCCCCGACCAGGGTGGCCCCTCCAAGCATGGCGGCGAATTTGTTATCCTTGATCCAACTCATAAGTGCGGGTGGCGGAAAATTGACAGGACTTATTTGATGCTGACCTCACGGGCGAGGGGCAGGGTGATTTCAAAGGGATAGGCGAGTTCGCCCTTCTCGGTGGAGGCCATTTTCATCGAAATCTTGAGGATCTGCTCATCCTTGAGCGGCACCGGTTTGCCATCCGGGCCGCTGCCGGTGAAGCTGAAGGAGCCGGGCTTGTCGCGCAGGCGTTTGAGCAGCTTGGAGACGACGTTCTGGTTGTCCGTATTGTCGCGCCAAAAGCCGCGGAGCCGCACGGCGTTGGCGACCACCGCAGTGGAGGCCGCGCCACGGGGTTTCGGCGTCCTCGCGCCCTCGGGTTGTTCGAGGCGGAGGTCGCTCAACCCGGCGGTGCCATAGGCGCTGGTGAAATAGTCCGGCTTCACCACGGAGCGACCGTTGCCGGCTTGCAGCTTGGGGTCCACCACCAGCGGGTTGAAATCGCTGAGGGGTTCGAGATCGATGATCCAAACGGCATCGCTGGCAAAGGCCCCGGCCAGCTCGGAGAGGAGATCCGGCCAGAACGCGTGATCCGCCTCCGCTGCGGTGAAGCCGGTGGCCACCGCCTTGAGGGCGTCCTCGGTCTTGAAGAGTCTGCGGATGTCTTCCGCCAATGGTGCCAGGGTATCCCTGCTTTCTGACATGGTGCGATCCTGGTCTTCCGCATGGCCGGCCGCGACCACCTGAAAGACGGACCAAGTGACCACGCCCGCCAGCAAGACCGCCGCCGCACCGATGAGGAAGGGCTTGCGCCGGTCGCTCGCCCGGCTTTGTTCGACCACAGCGGGGACGAGGTCGATGTTGATGGAAGACTTGCCAATCCCGCGCAGGCCGAGGCCGATGAGTTCCCCCATCAGGTGGGCTTCCCGCTGGAGCACGGCGGTTTCCACGCCTTTGCCGACGGCAATGTTCCTGAGGGGATTGAAGAACTCGATGGGCAGACTGAGCTTTTCCTCAAAGAACTCGAGGGTATAGGGGAGATTGGCCCCACCGCCGGCAAGATAGATGCGCTTGGGAGCATTGCCATTGTGCTGGCTGCGATAGTAATTCGTGGTGCGGGCGATCTCCGAGGGCAGCCGCGTCAGCGCGTTGCGAATGACCGTGGCCAGCGCGGCCACGGACTCGTCGAGTTGTTCGGTATGTCCACCACCCAGCGCCACCATGCCATGGGCGACTTTCTGATGCTCCGCCTCCAGGAAGGAAACCTTGTATTCCTTGGCAATGGCGGCGGTGACGGCAGCCCCGCCAATCGGGATGCTGCGGGTGAAGAAGCGCTTGCCTTCGATGTAGAGGAGGTTGCTGGTCTTGGCGCCGATATCAATCAGCAAGACCGGTTCCTTCGGCTGGCCGTAGGAGGCGCAAAACGAGTTGAAGAGTGCCATCGGGGCCACATCCACCTCTGCGGTGGACAGCCCGCACTCGTTGACTGCGGCGTTGATTTCATCCAGCGCCTCGCCCTTGATCGCGACGATGACCACTTCCTTGTCGTCCGCCCCTTCGATCATCTCATAGTCCCACACCACCTCGTTGATCGGGAAGGGCACATGTTGCTGGGCTTCAAAGGTGACGAGCTGCTCGATGTTGTCGTCTTGCAGCGGCGGCAGCTTCACGAAGCGGGTGAACACCGCCTGCCCGGAGATCGCATAACGCACCTTGGCCTTGCCGACCTTGAGCCGCTGCGCCAGGTCCGCAATCGCCACCCGGGTCTGACCGATGCGGGAGGACTCCAGCGCCGGATCGGCAACGATGGTCTCGGATGCATAGGACCTGAGCAACAGGCCGCCGTTCTTCGAGGTTTCGAAAACGGCCATGCCGATACGCTGTGAACCTATATTGAGAGCGACGGTGGTCAGAGTGTCAGCCATGGTGCGGGGCGATCAAAAGACGAATGACGGAGACGAAGCAACAAAAAAAAATGGGAATCGGGGTTTGGGAGGATCACGGGGTGGTTTTTGATTTCACCTCGGCGTAGCGGTCCCACCACATTTGGGCGAAGGGGGTCTCGGCCTTGCTGAGCAGGGGCACGGTCTCGCTGTCGGAGATTTTGTCCGAGGGCTTGGTCCACCATTTGGGCTCGCCCTTGTCGGTTTCGCTGGCTTCCACCTTGCCGTCGATGATGACTTCGAAGCCAACGTACTTGACCGCGTTCTTGGTCGCCCGGTCAAAACCCGTCAGGCGGCGGATCGAGGCGGGGGAAAGATAGATCGAGACATAAACGTCCTCGTCGAGCGGGATGTTCACATGCTCGACCTCCTTGGTCAGCTTCAGATAGGTGGTGGGCTTGTCCGGGTTTTCGACCGCGACGTACCATTTCACGGTGAGCCGGTCACAGGTTTTCGACTTGGGTTCCGGACGCACGGCGACTTTGAGTTTGGTTTCCACTTCGAGCCAGCCCTTCGGCTTGAACGGTTTGCTTTTGCCACCACTGAATTCGGGCGACATCAGGTAGTCAAACTTTGGCTTGTCAGCCTCGACTTTGGCGGCTCCAAGAGCCGCACAGGGAGACCAGAGCACGGCCGCAGCCGTGAGTGCAAACAGCGTTGATTTTGAGATTTCGGAGGTCATTGGGCGCAAATTTCCTGAACGCTAGTGGAGCGGATACCGGGTTGACCAGCCCAAATGTCGATTGCCGAAAAAAATTCCGGCGAAGTAAATACAGTGGCGCTACACGGTTTGCCGCAGGCCTGCCACCAGCGGTTGACGGATTGGATTTTTGAGCGCATCACTGGGGCATGCCACACACGAAAATCTCATTACTGGCCGGGCGAGCATGGGTGGTTGGGAGCCTTGGGAGCGCGGCTGCGCTGCGGGCGGCGGATGGTGTTGACCTGCTGCAGGTCTGTGACATTGCGGAAATCCGGCTCGATCTGTTGCAGGCGGACGGGGTTGCCGCGCAGCGGGAGCACTGGCGACATCTGGCGGGCATTCCGCTGCTCTTCACCGCACGCCGCATGGACGAGGGCGGCGCCTCGGACCTGGATGCAGCCCAACGCAGCGACCTCTTGCACGCTGCGCTGGAGGATGCGGCATTCCTCGACGTGGAGGTGGCCAGCCTTGCCACGATGCCGGAAATCCTGGCGGAGGCCGCCCGACGCGGAGTGCCGTGGATTGCCTCGTTTCATGATTTTGAAAAGTTGCCGGACTCCGCCGTGCTGGCGGCGGTCGCACAACAGGCGAGAGTCGCCGGTGCCGCCGCCTTCAAGGTGGCAGCCAGGCTGCATTCCCTCACCGAGGTGGTGCGCCTCGCGGAATTCCAACTCAGCACGCAAGGCCTGCCCGTCGCCACCATGGGCATGGGCGTGCTGGCCCCGGTGTCCCGGCTGCTATGCGCCCAATGCGGCAGCGTCTTGAACTATGGCTATCTGGGCGACACCCCGACGGCGCCCGGTCAATGGGACTGCGGCTTGCTCAAGCAGGCGATCAGCCGCCTGGCCCCGTGGCGCGGGCATGCTGTCCGCCACCCCTGATTCAGCCGATCACGGCGACGGGCGCGTCCGGCAAGGCCTTGAGAAACAAGGCCCCGTAGCGTTTTGTTAGGATCCGGTTGTCGAGGATGCAGACCAGGCCGTGGTCGCGCTGGGTGCGGATCAGGCGCCCCACTCCTTGGCGCAGCTTGAGAATCGCCTCCGGCACCGAGTAATCCATGAAGGGATTGCCGCCGGCCGCCTCGATGGCTTCCAGCCGCGAGGCCACCAGCGGGTGGTCCGGCACGGCAAAGGGCAGCCGCGTGACCACCACGTTGGAAAGCGCCTCGCCCGGCACATCCACCCCGGCCCAGAAGCTGTCCGTCCCGAACAGCACGCTGTGCAAATCCGCGCGGAATTCCTCGATCATCCGGTGCCGCGGCAGTCCCTCGCCCTGCACCAACAAGCGCCAGTTCTGGCCCCGGAAAAACCCCTCCAGCCGCTGCGCCGCATCGCGCATCGTGCGGTAGCTGGTGAACAGCACGAAGGCCCGCCCCGCGCTGTCGCTCACCGCCTGCCGGATGCCCTCGGCGAGCAGTTCGTCATAGCGCGGGGTGCCGGGGTCCGGCACGGATTTGTAAATCCGCACCTGCATCTGGCGTTGATAGTCGAACGGGCTGCCGATGCACAAGGCCCGCGCCCGCTCCGCTCCCACCCGGCTGCGGAAGTAGGCCAGCTTCGGGTCGCCCACGCCGAGCGTGGCGCTGGTGAGCACCAGGCTTTTCCGCCCGGTGAACAACAGGGGCCGCAGCCGCTCCGCCACATTCACCGGTGCGGCATGCAGACTGTATTGGGTCTCATCGCGGCCGCCGCGCTCGACCCAGTACACGCTGTCCTCGTCGCGTTGCTCGAGAAACACCGCCAGCGAGCCATGCATCTCGCGCAAGCGCCGCGACGCATCCAGCAACTCCGCCCGGGTCTGCTCCGTCTCCACGTCCGCCGCCAGCGCATCGACTTCCAGCCACAGCTTCCGCAGCGGCTCGGCCAGCGTGTTAGAGACCACTTCCGGCTCGCGGACGCGGCATTCCTTGGAAAAATCTCCGAAGCGCGCCACCTCGCCGACCCGCCCGAAAAACCGCTCCACCTCCGCCAGCGTCTCCTCCACCGCCAGCATCGCCGAGGCCTTTTGAAACGCCTTGAGCAGGCCCTTGCGCGTCCGCGGATGGTAGAGCCGCTGCAAGTCGAAGCGCAAGCCCGCCTGCGACAACCGCAACCCGAGTTGCACCGCCGCCACCTGCTCGATCGTATGCGCCTCATCAAGGATCGCGAAATCGTTAGGAAACAGGAACCCGCCGATCCTCCGGGGTGCCTCCCCGCTTTCCTCATCCTCCTCGTCTTCCTCCGGCTCCTCCGTCCGGTTGAGCAGCGCGAAAAACAAGGTGTGGTTCACCACCACCAGGCGGGCATCGGCCGCCGCCTTGCGCGCCTCCTGGAAAAAGCAATTCCCCCGCGGCCCGCAGGTTCGCGCCGAGCACAGGTGCGGCTCGCTGCACACTTGCAGCCACACCTTCATCTGCGGCTGGAAATTCAGGTCGCTCAGCGTCCCGTCGCGGGTGGTCCCCGCCCATTTGCGGAGCGCCTCCAGCTCCTCGTTTTCCGTGCTGGTGAACAAATCGTCCGTCTGCTCGAGAGCCCGCCGCAAGCGTTGCGGACACAGGTAGTTCTGCCGGCCTTTGAGCAGCACCGCCGGAAAGTCATCCCCCATGATCTTGCGCACGATGGGAATGTCCTTTCTAACCAATTGCTCCTGCAAGTTGATCGTGTGGGTGGAAATCACCCCTTTGCGGCCCGTCTCCAGCGCGAAGCGTGCCGCCGGCACCAGGTACGCCAGCGACTTGCCCACGCCCGTTCCCGCCTCCGCCACCAACGAGGTGGCATTGAGCAGCGCCTCCGCCACCGCCACCGCCAGTTCCTGCTGTTGCGGGCGGTATTCGAAATCGCGCGACTTCGCCAGCACGCCCTTCTTTGAAAAAGCGTCCCGCATCGCCTCACAGAATCCTGGCAGCGGCTGTCCCTCCGTCATGGCAATCATCGCGCCCCATCACAGCCCGCTTTCCTCCGTCTGCCAAGCCGCATCTTGCGTTGCCGCGGAACTTCCCGCCGAACTTGGTGCGGCAGTGGCAGGGACCGTTTTCCGACGGGTCCCTAATATGGCCACAACTCACTCAAAATCCGCTACTTGTGGCGGATCTAATCAATTCGGGACGGATCGTCCTCACGAAATTCCACACAAGTTGACGCGAGCACCGGGGCCTATGACCCGGAACAGCAAACGCCGCAGCAGTATCGTGGAAATCGGAACCGGCCTCACGAAGGTCCGCATTTACACCATCCACCGCAAGGATGGATAGGCAATCGGCATCTCGAAGGCATTGAAGATCGCCAGTCCGAAGCTGGCGGCAAGCCCGAGCCTAACGGATCCAAGGCTTTTCCACATCGAGCCGCCCGTGATGAAATAGAACAGGAATGACACGGCGGCGCGGAATCCGTTGATGAGGGAGTTGATGGCCACGGCAAACCCGAGCTTGAGAGCGGCTCCAACCAGCTCGCCAACCTTGCCGCAATTGAACACGGCGATGACGAACGTGATGGCTTCCTTCACCGACTTGCCAACATCGACGGCCATCGGGGTCAGCTTCGTGACAAGCCCGATGGCCGCACCGCAGGCTTCGCGCAGGCCGAGCACCTTCTTGTAATCGAAGGCGGTGGCAGCAAGGGCTGGGATGCCGGGGGTGCCGAAGTTGGCCAGGGTGATGGGGGCGAAAGGGTTCATCGGAATGCCTTTTGACGAGGATCCGCCCGAAGTGCAAATCAAAATAGTCCTGGCAAATTCCACAACCTTCCATCCCCAACCCAACGGTCATCTGCGCCCGTTCATGGGAGGGGTAATGATGGTGCATAAAGGTCGCATCGACCTGCTGGGCGTCGAAGTTGGTGGCAACAAGTCGTGCTCCATTATCCGGCGGGTCATGATGGCACTTGCGCCGAAACCCGGAGCAGTCGCCAAGAAAATCACCGAGCTTTCGTCTGAAAGCGCATCGGCCGTCTGTCCGCCAGGTTGGGCTTTGCGGTGTTGTGAGATCATGTGTTTTCCGGATTCTCCAAAACGCCAACCCAACGATCAAAGCGTTTGCATTCACGGCGAATCCCATCCAAACCAATTTCAATGGCTGCCAAACTGCCATGGATGATGTGGACCCGTTTCATCGGGTGGCCTCCCTCCCAGAATGTTTTTCTCCCACAACTCGCCAAGCGTGTATTCTTTCAGCCACTCGGCGAGTTCGTCCTTGCCGATCCGGCGCAAAACACTCGATCCGCCCTTGCGGTCGGCGACGATGAGATGCTCCGGATCAAACTCATTGAGCAGGGTGACGCTCTGGGTGGAGACGATTACCTGTTTCCTTTCTTCCAAAGTGAAGGCAGGAATCGGGTCCACCGTGCTTGCTGATGAAGCGCTGCAGGTTGCCTTCCAGCGCTTGCTGGATCAGCTTGAAAAAGCCGATGAAATTGGACTTGCCGGCTCCGTTAGGGCCGATCAGGACGTTGAGTTCCTTGAGGTCCAGATCGCATTCCTTGATCGACTTGTAGCCCTCCAGTTTGAGGCGGGATAATTGTTCCGGGTTCATGGTGTGGTTGGTTCGGGAGTTGCATCTTCGCCCCAGATGCGGGCGAGGGTGGCTTGGATCTTTTGCTCGAAGCGGGTGATGAGTTCGCGGTTGGCGGCCACCAGTCGAGGGCCTTCGACCCTCGCTGGGATAGGATGCGCCGTTGGCGCGGGTCGGCATGGGCCAACGGCCCATTTCATCCCAGCCTGGGGCACCGCCCCAGGAAACGTGACCCACACGACATGAGGGCCAAAGGCCCGACTCATCCGAGCGAGGTTCGTCGGCCATCGACCGCCCAAGCGTTCAGTCCCATACATAGTGTTCATCGAATTCAATTCCGTATTTGGTTAGAAATGCCCGATATTCCTCTTGGAACGTCCGCGTCCTGTGATGCTCTTCCTGAGTGTCGATGTAATGCTTCAACGCATCCAAATCCGATGGGCCGACGGAAAACGCGCCGTAGCCACGTTGCCAGGCGAAAGCAGCGAGGTTGGGCGATTGTTTTTTCAGCCATTTCGACGAGGATGTTTTCAGTTCTTCCACGAGCTTCGCCGTAGTCACGGTGCGACCGAGACGGATGGCAAGATGCAGATGATCCGCAATGCCGCCGACACGGTAGCATTCACATTCAGCGTTTCTCGCGACCGTGGCGAGATAGGCATGGAGCGCGGGACGGACGGATGCATCAAGAACGGGGGCGCGGTCTTTGGTGCTAAAGACAACGTGGATGAGGAGGAATGAAAGCGATTGCGGCATGGCGACGATGATGGGTCGGGCTTTCAGCCCTCATGATTTTTTGGGCGATGGTCCCTGGGGCGTTGCCCCAGTCGAGGGCCTTCGACCCTCGCTGGGATAGGTTGCGCCGTTGGCGCGGAAGATGGGCGAGCAATCCAAATCGTGCGTGATACAGGAGGATTCTTGCGGGCCAACGGCCCTATACCATCCCAGCCTGGGCCACCGGCCCAGGTGTCTGGCCACGAAAAAAAATCCAGGGCCAAGGGCCCGATTCATTGGATGGCTCGTTCACGGTGTTTCCTCCTCCCCCCAAATCCCCGAAAGGGTGGCTTGGATCTTGTGCTCAAACCGGCTGATGAGTTCGCGGTTGGCGGCCACCAGCGCTTGCTCGGCTTCGATCTCCGCCACGATGGCTCGCTGCGTGGCGAGGGGTGGGAGGGGGATGGGGTATTCCAAAATCTCACGAGGTGCGATGTTGCCTTGTGCTCCGCCGCCAGCAGTCCTTTGGCAGAAATCATAGAACGCGGCGCTGCAAAGCAAATGCAGGACAAAGCTCTGGAGGGCAGTTGGCTTGGCGCGAAGAACACCGACACGCTGATTGAGAAGAAAGCCGTCTTCCTTCACGACCGCGACCTTGCCAACAGTTGCTCCGGTCATGGCCATTACAACATCACCGACCCGCAATACAAACCGCTCAAGGCCTTCAGAGTATGCGTGAAATTGAGCGTCGGCTATGTCTAGCTGTCCATCTCGCCCGACATTTCCTATCTTCACGACGCGACGATATGTGGTATCCCCCGGCATCGTCGTCATGTCTGTGCTCTTGAAGGCATAGCCGCTGATGAAGTCGGCTGCTTCGCCCAGCACCACCATCGGCCAGTCGGGGTGGATGGGGATGTGGGGGCGGTAGTGGTCGAGGACGGCGCGGGCACCGTTGATGACTTTCTGGCAGCCCTCGATCTCCGCCACGATCTCCCGCTGCACCGCCAGCGGCGGCAGGGGGAACTTCCGAACCTCCATTCCGGCTTTCGTGGCGTGAACCATCGCAATGCCATTGCCCTCGGATTTAATCTTCTCGGCTTCGGAAGCGAGAAGATGAAACAAGAACATCTTGTCGATGGCTTCAGTCGGTTCGACCTTCCAGATGTGGTAGTGGTAGATGGCACGTGGGCCATCCCAGATTCGAGGGCCGAAAGAAGCGGACCAAGCAAACAAGAGGTCACCCGGATTGCAGTATTTATCCGGCTCGAGTTCGAGGTCGGAGTAATACCAGCCACGATTGGAGAAGAAGTTTCCAACGCGCAGCACGGGCACCGGCCCTTCGGTCAGCAACTCTTCTTGTTTGTAGGCTCTACCATTGATCAAACGTGCCACAGTGCCGAGTTCCACCATCGGCCACTTTTGATTCACGCGGTCCTCCTCCCGATACCGCTCGCCGCTCAGGTTGTAGTTGCCATTCGCGGCGATCTTTTCCTTCGGCACGATGAGGCCGGTGGCGAATGGCGCGCCAAAGGCGCATTCCATCCCAGCCTGGGGCAACGCCCCAGGTTTCGGATTACACAACGCACCGGAGGGCTGAAGGCCCGACTCATCGGCGGCGGGGATAGGGCGGGCTTTCAGCCCTTTCGCGTGTTGGGTCTCGTTCACCTGGGGCGTTGCCCCAGGCTGGGATGAGGCCGGGCCTTTGGCCCTGAACGCACCGGACCGGAGACCGTTCAAATATGTTTCCAACTCCGCCTGGACTTGCGGGAGGTCGTTCTTCTCGATGGCGCGGCGCTGGGCTCCCAACCCGAAGCCATCGTTCTCCACTTTGAAGAAGGCGATGGTGTCGCTCTGCCGGGCGATGGATTTGTCGAGGAAGAGGATGCTGGTCTTCACTCCGGAGTAGGGATTGAAACAACCCGCCGGGAGTGAGACCACGGCGACGAGGGAGTTTTCCACGAGCATTTTCCGCAACTCCTTGTAGGCCCCCTGGCTCTGGAAGATGATGCCCTCGGGCACGATGATGGCGGCTCGGCCGCTAGGCGTTAGGTGTTCGGCCATGTAGTCCACGAAGAGAACTTCGCTGCGCTTGGCCTGGATGGAGAAGCGCTTGTGGGGCTTGATCCCGCCTTTGGGCGACATGAACGGCGGATTGGCCAGGATGACATCGGCGAACTCGTTCCAGCGCTCCTCGGAGGTGAGGGTGTCGTATTCGTGGATGTGGGGATCGGTGAAGCCGTGGAGATAGAGGTTTACCAGCGACAATCTAACCATGTCGGGCGAGATGTCGTAGCCCTTGAAGTTCCTGGCGAGGCGGGCTTTTTCGTCGGGGGTCAATGGGTCGCCGGGGTGCCCGACACCCTCACCCCCGGCCCCTCTCCCAGCGGGAGAGGGGAGATTAGAAGAGGGCGATTGGATGTTAGGTGCGGGAGAGGGGAGATTGGAAGAGGGCGCGGGGAGATGAGAGGCGACATCGTCCAAGACGGCTTCTGGATGCGTCGTGACTTGTTTGTTTTGGAATCGCAGGACCGTGAGGCCCTGTGACTTCAGGTAGGCGTCTCGTTTGGCGTCGAGTTTTTTTCGAGCGGCGGTGTCATGTGGCGTTCCATCGCATTCGATCACAAGCATTGCCTCGTGACAGTAGAAGTCGCAGATATAGTCCCCGTATTGATGCTGGCGTCGGAACTTCGCGTTGCCGAGTTGTCGATCCCGCAACAATTCCCACAACAAGGCTTCCGCGTCTGTCTGTTTCTTGCGGAGTTCCCTCGCCCGTGCCTTCAAGCCTGCAAAATCAAAGCCACCGCGATAGTGAGTGCCCGAGCCGGTCCTCCCCTCTACCTCTGGGAGAGGGGCCGGGGGTGAGGGTTTTGGCTTGGACGAATTATTCCTCAAAATATGTTTCCAAGCCGAAATAAGAAACCCGGCGGTGCCGCAAGCGGGGTCGAGGATGGTCTCGCCCTTCTGCGGGGCAATGACCTCGACCATGAAATCAATGATGTGCCGCGGGGTGCGGAACTGGCCAGCATCGCCCTGGCTGCCAAGGATGCTGAGGAGATACTCGAAGGCGTCGCCGAGGCGCTCGCTGTGATCGTAGGTAAACTCGTCGATGATCTTGAGGAAGGCCTTGAGCGTCTCGGGATCGCGGTAGGGCAGGTAAGCGTTTTTGAAGATGTCGCGGAAGAGCGCGGGGATGCCGGGGTTTTCGGGCATCTTGGAAATCCCCTCGCCATAGAGGCCGAGCATTTCGTGACCACCGAGACCGCGATCCATGAGCTTGGCCCAGCCGAAGCGGGCGTATTCGCCGGTGAAGAACTTGCGCTTGCCGCCGAGTTCCTCGGACTCCGCGTCCATGTCGTCCATGAACTTGTAGATGAGGGCGATGGTGATCTGTTCGACCTGGGACTTGGGGTCGGGGATCTTGCCCACGAGGATGTCGCGGGCGGTGTCGATGCGGCGTTTGGTATCGGTGTCGAGCATGGGCGATTTCAGGCAAGGATGATTCGTGTTTCGTTCCTCACTTCGGTGAGTTGTGCCGGGTCGAGTGCGATCTGGTTTTGGCGGAGCAACTCCCCGGGAGTAAAGAGCTTGTCCCGCAGCATCTGACGGCACGCTGGGTCGATCCCCGCGATTTGGGTGACTCCATCCACGTTATCCACCGCGAAGATGGATCCCGGTGAAAAAGACGATGTTCCGGGCTGGCCGGTGACGGCCTGCAGGAAGTTGATGGATTCCAACTCCCCGCGCTTCATGATCTCCACAGATGTCTCGTTGTAGTTACGGAGGGTGATTCGGCGAATAAAGGGGCTGTTCATGACGATTTACGGAGCGAGCATTAGGCTGCAAATTGATTCAGGGAAACATAATCCTTGATGTATTCCGGGATCAGCGTGCGGTAGTTTGCGGGCACGGCCCGGAAATCCTTGATCGAAAACAGTGAATTGGTGGCGAGGTCGGTGAGGTGGCCGGACTCGATGATGTGGCGGAGGTGGTCACTGGTGGCGTAGGCCTTGAAGAAGTTCTTCAACGCCGGGATGGCCTCGGCTTCGTCCGGCTTGCAGTCGGCCACGAACTTGGAGAATTCCTCTTCCAGCAACTCGTCCCTGGACTTGAACCGCGGGATGAGGTCGAAGATTTTTTCGAGGATCTCGCGGAGACCCAGGCGGCGGTCCACGGCGGCGGCTTGGCGGAGTTTCTCCAGCGTGTAGAACTCGGCGGGCTTGTCGAACAGCTCCTTGTTCACGTAGTCGATCACGCGGTTCCACTGGCCGGCCTCCACACTGGCGGCGATGAATTCGTTCTCGCGCACGGTGTCCTCGAACTTCTGGTAGAACATGCGGTCGATTTTCATGCCCTGTTCGCCATTCCCCCCGCCTTCTCCGCGCTCGCCGGCCGGTTTCGGGAGCTTGCGCACCTCATCGTATTTGAATTCCTTCTCGAAGTATTCGCAGTTGGCGAAAAAGTCGATGAGTTTGAACGAGGTCTTCGCGGGCTCCTTGATGCTTTCCTTGATCGTCTCGTCGAAGAGCTGCTCGCGGAAATCGTGCTTCCGGGTGCCGCGGCCCTTGATCTGGATGAAGTCGGTGGGGGAAAAGATCGGGCGGAACAGGCCGAGGTTCAGCAGGTCCGGGCAATCGTAGCCGGTGGTCATCATGCCGACCGTAACGCAGACGCGGGCCTTGCTGGTCTTGTAGGTGGGGATGAAATTGGCAGAGCCGAGCAGGTTGTTGTTGGTGAAATTGATCGTGTGCTGCTGGGCACCGTCCACCTGCGAGGTCACCTGCACCGCAAAGTCGGACTGGTATTTGCCGGGGAACATGCGGTCGGCCACCACGGTGGGATTGATGAGGAAGCCGTCCTTCACGCCATCGAGCAGGGAATAGCGGAAGGTGGGCTGGCCGTCCTCGCAGCCGAAGGTGCGATAGGTGTCGAGCATGAGCCGGCGCTCGAACTCCCGCGGGTCTTTGGTGGTGGGCTTGTCCTTGTCGTATTTCTTCAGGTAGTCGTAGGGCGTGGCGGTGAGGCCGAGCTTGTAGCCGACGAAATAGTCGAACACAGCGCGGGCATTGCCACCGATGGAGCGGTGCGCTTCGTCGGAAATCACCAGGTCAAAGTCGGTGGGCGAAAAGAGCCGCTGGTATTTGTTGTTGAAGAGCAACGACTGAACGGTGGTGACCACGATCTCGGCTTTGTTCCAGTCGTCGCCGTTTTCCTGGTAGATGACGGTTTTGAAATCGTTCTTCAGGACTTTCCCGAAGGCCTTCCAGGCTTGGTCCTCCAGTTCCAGACGGTCCACGAGGAATAGCACGCGGCTCGCGTTGCCGGTGCGGAGGAAGAGTTTGATGATGGCGGCGGCGGTGAGCGTCTTGCCGGTGCCGGTGGCCATTTCAAGAAGAAAGCGGTCGAGCCCCCTGGCGATGGCCTGCTGAATCAGGTGGATCGCCTTTGACTGATAGAGGCGGAGGAAGCGGAGGGCGTTGACCGCGACGAAGATGGCGCGCTCGGCTTCATTTTTCCATGCGGCTTCCGAGGCGTAGCCAGGGCGCTGGGTGAGCACCATGTAGTCATCCCCGACAACTTCCTCGACGAGACGCTTGGGGTCCGGCGTGGTTTTTTGGTAGCCGGCGACGGATGCGGGCGTGGGAAACGCGGTGATGAGGTACGGGTAACCTCGCTCCAGGTCCCAGAAGTAATGCAGGTTGCCGTTGGACAGGATGACGAAGCGGCAGTTCTGGGACTTGGCGTATTTGCGGGCCTGTTCCTTGCCGACGAGCGGGCTTTTGTTTTCAGCCTTGGCTTCCAGCACGATGAAGGGAAATCCCTTGAGGTTGAGCAGAAGGAAATCAATGAAGCCCTTGACAGCCTTCTCAAAGTCCTCGCCGAGCCCGTCGAGGGCTTGTTTGGTGAGGGCAACGCTGGGTTCGAGCCGGATGTTGGCAGGGCCGCTGGCATCGGCGAAAAAGCGCCAACCGGCGTTTTCCAGCAGTTTGTTGATCTTGATGTGTGCGGCGGCTTCTTTCATGCGGCTAATGCGAATGCGGGCACGGAGGGGCAATGGCGCTCATGGACTGGTCTGGAATCGACCAGCCCCGCGGGTCGGCGGGGACGACATGTTTCCGGCAGGTGTCGGCTTTGGTAATCAAAATGAGGGAGGGCTGACATTTGGCCTATCTCAATAAGACCATTGCTGCCAGCCAAAACGCGCTATTCTGGTAGCGACGGGATTCTATCCAACGAAATCTGAGACCCGGGGTGCCAAACATTGCGGCAATCGGCGGGTTATGAGCCAGTCAAGTCGCCACGCGGCTAAATTGCGGCGGCAAATTCGACGTGCCTGGCGAGTTTCATTCCGACCCTGCGGAATTCTCGAAAAAGCGGTTACTACTCAGGTTCCAAAGAATTCATGGCAGAATCATTGATGGCAGAATCATTTTTCAAGAGTCTTGAGGGGGATTCATCACGGGTCTGTCTGTCTGCGTGCGGAGGCGCACAGACAGGGGTTGATCCAATGACTTTTCCCAATTCTGAAATGATTCTGCCATAAATGATTCTGCCATACCTGAGTAGTAACCTCGGCGCAAACTTGGCAGGGCTCGGTCACCGCCTTCCCCAATGCCAATCTCCGCCCCCCTCAGCGCCTCCGCCGCCCCAGCAGCGCTACCCAGCCGCTGGCGAGCAGCGTCAGGACCGCGCAACCGGGCTCGGGGACGGTGGCCAAGCGGAACCCGATTGTGTTAGATTCGAAGTCAGGGAGGTTCGCATTTCTTCCCGATCTGCTTAAGTAAGACGTGCCGGCCCAATAACCCCCGCGCTTCCCGCGATACCCCCCGCTGGAGACGGAGTCGTTCCATTCGTCCACGTTTCCGGCCTGGTCGAAGGTGCCAAAATAGCTGACACTCGCACCGTAGGCCCCGACGTCGGTAAGGAAATTGGTGGTGCTGTTAAACGTGCTCTGGTTAACCGCATAGCGCACGGTGGGCGAGGTGATCAAGTAGTTCGCCCCCCCGGCCGTGCCGACGATGTTGTCGCCCAGTGTGTTTGACTGTGTCGGATACTGCCAATAGCCTCCGGTGCCGTCCTTGGTTGGGTCGTAATACGCCGCCTTGTACCACTCGTTCTCGCTGGGAATCCAGACCAGGGCGGCGGCGTTCTTGAGGATGACCCCGCTGCTCGCGCCGTTGAGGGTGTAGGCGCCCGTCTCGGTGCTGCCGTTGCCCTGGCCGTTCTGCATCCAGTTCGCGAACCTCGCCGCATCAAACCAGCTCACGTAGCTGATCGGCTTGTTTGCGCTGCCGGCCACCACCGCATACCTGTAACTGCCGGAACTGCCGCTGCGGGTGATCCCGCTGACGTTCGCATTCGTTGCCATCCCGAAATCCCAGAGGCCGTGGGGGTCGGACCTTGCCGCAGCGTTTAGGAACTCGCAATACTGGCCGGTGGTCGTCTCGTTTTGCGCGATCTTGTAGGCATACCCCACCGCGCCGTAGCCGGTGGTGTCCGCCGGATTGCCGGGATTGCCGACCATGGCCCAGTCGATGTTCACCGCCCCGAAGGCCGGGGTGAGGAGGGTGATGCCGGCCAGGATGGCCAGTCCGACGCTGGCCGGGGAGTTGTGTTTCACAAGGTGGGGATGGTGGATGCCGCAAGCGGCGTGCTGAAGGAAAACACGCCGCCGGGGAGCATGTCCAAAAGAATCGCCAGCCATTGCCCGAAGAATACCGGCGCAGGGTCTGCCAGCCGGGAATCCGCCCGCCGCCTTATGATTCAACCGGTCTATCTTGGGAACCGGCGCAAGCCAAACGATGGATTCCGGGGCTGTGGCGAACCACCCAAACCCGCACCAACCCGTTCCCTAGCAACGTTCACCGCGACGCAACCCGGAAACAAGCTCCTCAAACGTGACCAAAACGGCTGGATTCTCGTCAGCTTCGCGCATCCGCCGGAAGACTTCTTCGTCGGACACGTCGTGCATCGGCGTCTCAAGCCCATGCAGGAGCCTGGAGGCGAGTGAGGCTCTTTCCTCCTCCGGGGGCCTCGCGGCTTCCTTGGCGATCTCTTCGAGTTTCATCATGCCGGGAGCAGAGGTCCAAGGCTCGCGGACTTCAAGCACTTTTCCCGGCGGAGTCCGGCAGCGGCTGTCCCTCCGTCATGGCAATCATCGCGCCCCATCACAGCCCGCTTTCCCCCGCCTGCCAAGCCGCATCTTGCGCCCCCATGCCAATCCGGACCACTGCCCTCCTTCAACGTTCGATGTTCTCCGCCTACCCTCGTCCCCCGCCGACAAGGAGCAGGGACATTCCTGTCCCGCCAGCCCATGTCAAGCGCAAGCGCCGCGCCTCCCGCGCCGTCCTTGCCCGCCTCATGGGCGAGGCGGACAAGAATGTCCGCCCTCCCCATTCAACCCGCACCGGCCCCGTCAATTGTCAAAACGCCCTGCCCGTTCGTGCAAACGCGCTGCGCGTTTGCACAACCGCCGGGCCCGTTTGCAGCCCCCCTCAGCGCCTCCGCCGCCCCAGCAGCGCTACCCAGCCGCCGGCGAGCAGCGTCAGGACCGCGCAACCGGGCTCGGGGACGGTGGCGACACGGAAGCCGAGCGTGTTGCTCTCAGTGGCCGGGACGTTGATGCCGCAGGCCGTGGAGGCTAGCAGGAATGAGAGGCCGGCGTTGTACCAAGAGCCCCCACGCAGCCCCCGCGACGAGTCGGTGGGGACGGCGTCGTTCCATTCCCACACGTTCCCGGCCTGATCGTTGGTTCCATAGTGGCTATCGGCAACGATCCCGGATGGTCACTGCCTATCACCTTCAAACGCACGAAGCCGGGTTGGAAGACACGGCAAGGCCGGAGGGCATCGCTGCCCTCCGGCCTCCGGATAATCGTCGTTAGGGCGTGACCACCAGGCGGCAGAATTGCTTCGCCGCGCCGGTTGGCAGGGTGTAAATCACCTGGGTCGGGTCGGACAACAAGTCAACGTCGGCCGGGTTGGCTGGCAACCAAGCGGTGAGGTTGTCGGAAACCTGCACCTCGAAGGAGGCGACCGGATTCACACGAGGCCAGGCGACCTTGCCGGCCACCACACCCGGATTGGTGGCGAGGCCGTTCATGCCCATGAAGTAGGCGACGCCGTTGGAGACACCGTCATGATTGAAGTCCTCGCCAGCCGTCTGCCCGTTGGCGTAGGTGGCCGCCCAGGTGTCGAACGTGGAACTGGTGCCACCGCCCACCACCACCCTGCCGGTGCCGGTCACAAAACCGTCGGCGACAGTGTAGGTGCCTGGATCCTTGAGTGTGCCGTCAACAGTGAGGCTGCCTGTCGTGAGCACGCCGTCGGTGCCGGTTTCCACCGAGGTGCCCGCAGCGAGGGTCAGTCCGGCGATGGTGTCGGAGAAGCCGGCGAGGTTCAGCTTGGTACCTGTGGTGGCGAGCGTCACGTTCGAGAGATCGCTGATCTGGTCGCTGCGGGTCCACACCAGAGCGGATCCCCCGTTGATCACCGAGATCTCGCCGCACAGCGCGTTGCCGGCACTCTTGGCGAGTGACGCGACGCTGTAAGACACGACCGTCGTCCCGGTGTAGGTGCTGCCGGTGCTGCCATTGATCGTCACGGCGGGCGCGTCCTCAATCCTCACCACGCCGTCGCCGAAGATCGCGCTGCTGATGGTATAAGGCGTATTCCAGCCTCTTTCCAATTGGAGCGTGTTGCCATTGAGGTTCAGGTCAACCGAGACGAGTGCGACCCCCCACCAGCACCGGGTTAGCCCCACGAGCCTGCCGGTATTGCCAATGCCAACCGTGTCGTCGATCAATATGCCAGCCGCAGGCCCTTCAGGTGCGATGCCGAGGTAATTGCTGATATCCCGGCGGTCCAAGGTGGTGAAGGTCCACTCCAGGCCGGCGGTCGGACCGACGTCATTCTTGGCGACGACCTGCCAGTTGTAGGTCGAGAGCGAGAGCACCTGGCTGCTCAGGGTGTATTCGCTGAGCGCGACAGTGGCGGTCGGGCTCTCCGGTTTGGTATCCGTGGAGAGCCAGAAATAGACATCATAGCTGGTGGCGCCGGAACAATCCGCCCAATCGAGTTTGGCGAGATTGACGGGATGGACGGTGGCCAAGTCAGCCGGGACGGGCGTTATCGGGGTGGCAGGTGGCGTCTCGATGATCGGCGGGCCGGAGGCGCCCACTTCGATGTAGCCGGAGCCCGTGACATATCCGTCACCGGCGATCTTGGCCACCTCGGGTTGTTGGACGCCGTTGATGAACAGCTTGGTCACTTTGAGGATACCGCCCGCGCCCGTTTGCACGGCGGTGCCCGTCACCAGATAGAGATCGTTGATCGTATCCGAAAAGCTGGCCAGGTTGAGAACGGCCGATGACGCGCTGAGGGTGACATCCGAAGCATCGCTGATCTGGTTGCTGGCGGTCCAAGTGATTCTTGCCCCGGCGTTGTTCAATGTGATGGCACCCCGCAGGGCATGCGCGTCAAGTTAAGGGCTTATTCCCTTTAACCACGGGCTTTTTCGGCTTCACGCGGCGGAGAACGAACGTGTTCCGGTCTTCCACCAGCCATTCCATCTCCTCTCCCTTCTCGATCTGCGCCGCCTCCGCCAA
>JAPLUI010000352.1 GCA_026397725.1 Verrucomicrobiota bacterium
AGCTGGAGGCCCGCACTGTTAGAAAGTCATTCGACATGCGGCCAAGGAACGAGCCGCCGCTCCAAGTGGTCTTGCCGTCGCCCGACCGCAACACGACGTATTGTTCCTTGACTTTCTGCGCCCCTCCGGCAGTCATCGATAGGGCACAATTCATGAAACCGCCACTTCTCAGATGCACCGCCGGCTTGGCAATCTGGGTGTCGCTCGCCACATAAGTCACCGTGCCGCCGCCACGGGTTGCTTGATGCGCATTGCCCGAACTGTCATCCCACGCTGTCACATTGCTGCCGCTGGTCGTGACGCCCTGGCCGGCATCATACCAGCAGAGCACATTGGCGGCGACGACCGGCGGCGCGCCAACCATGACTTTCAGATTTCCCGCCACCCCGTTGAAACTGTAGTTGGCGGCGGTCATGGGACTGGTATCGACGGTGATGGGGTAGTTCCCCACCGGATCACTGGGGACGGCGACACAGGCCAAGGTGGGCGTGCCGGACACGCCCGAGGTGGCGAAGGTTTGACCAAGCTGGTAGCCGCTGATCTGATAGGTCAAGGCTGGGTTGTCGGTCCCGGGGCTGCGGACCTTGTTGTCCGCCGTCACATTGAGAACCGCCTGGGTCACCACTTGGTCCGTGCTGCCGCTGGTGCTACTCGTGAGGTAAATGCCGTAACCGCTGTAAGTCGCGGTGATCTTATGGGTGCCGGCCACAAGCGTGTTGGTGGTGTAGCTTGCCACGCCCGTGCTGGTGTTAATGGCCACCGGGCTGCCCAGAGGGGTAACACCATTATCGTCGTAGAACTGCACCGTGCCGCCGTTGGGCGTCGTCGCCGCCGCCACCGTGGCGGTCAAGGTCGCATTCTGGCCATACGTCGAGGTGGTGGTCGCGCTGAGCGTGGTGGTGGTGGCCGCGGCTGGTGCCAACGTGAAATTGTTGGTGGCGGAATCGACGGTGACCGGTGTGCCGGCGCTATCGGTAACGCTGGCGAAAACCTGATAGGAGCCGTCGCCCGGTGCGCCGAGAGACTGGGTAAAGGTCGGGCCGGCCCCAATCTGGTCGCTGCCTACTTGAGCCACGCCGCCCCCGATATTCGTGAAGAACTTGACCGTATAGGGGCTCGTGTCGAGCGGGGAAACCACCGTGGCGCTGGCCGTGACGGTCGCGCCGGAAATAAACCCCTGGCCGTCGAACGGGCTGTCGAGCCTCATCATCAACGGGAGGGGGGTATAAGCCGACACCGCCGTCAGCCCGTATTTGGTGGTGAGGTAGCCGCCAATCTGGTTTTCCTCGGCAGTGGACAGCAGGCGGTTGTACACGATCACCTCGGCGACGTCAAAATAGCCGTTACCCCAAGAGTTGTTCGGGCGGCCGATCCGTGCATAGGCGCTGGCGTAGTTCCGGGGATTGACCTTCAGAATCATATAGTTGGCAACATTGGCCATGCCGTACGGATTGCCGTTGGCATTGTTTTGCACGATGGCCGTGCCGTTCTGCGACACCGCCAAGGGGATGCGGCTGCCGTCGCCCCACATCTGCCTGGTGCCGCTTTGGAACATCCAGCCGTTGTCATTCTGTTGGCCGAACGGTCCACCCCAGTCGCCCCCCCACTGGTTCGGGTTGGCCGCGTCTCTCGCGTAATTGCCCGACTTGAAGACGATGTATTCCTGTTGGGGGATGATGTTGTGGTCGATTTTGAGATTGTTGTTGCCGCCTTGGAACAGGACCGCTGGCCGGCCATTGACTTGGGAGGCTGCAAACTTCGGGGTGCCGTTGACGCCAGTTGTACTGTTGCCATTGCCGGATTGATCGGCCCACCCGGTGACATTGGTGCCGCTGGTGGTCACGCCCTGGGAGGCGTCGAACCAGCATTGCAGGCCGTTGATGACAGGCAATTGAGCCTGGGCGGTTCCCATCAAGGCCGCCGTCGCCAAGGCGAGGGCGGAGTGTTTCAGGGCAGATCTGGCGGGGTTGATGCTGTGTTGCGTTCGCATGGCAATTGGTTTCCAATGGTGTTTGAGTTGGCCCACGATCCTCGGCCATAGTGTAGCTAAACTAAGCTAGGGTGTCTAGGGCGGAGAAGATGTAGGGGCGCATGGGGGGGGAGTCAATGACTATTTTTGATTATTTTATGGACGGCGGCCCGCCGGGGGGTGGGGGGCCGGTTCTGGCGCAAACAGAGGGTTGTTCACAGGCCGCGGGTGCCGAGAATGGGAACAAAACTCGTCGGAGGCGCCTGGGGCCTGTGAACAACCCGGTCGGTTTCATGGGGCTTCGTGGATCGGTTCGCCAGGATCGCCCGTGGGGAGCCCGGTGCCGGTTTGGTAGATGACAGTCGGGGTGAACTGACATCCCTGATCGGTGTTGACAATCTCCGGGACGTGCCCGGTGGCAACAACTGATAACTCATTTGCCTGCCGGGGCGGCGGGCGCATGCGGCGGGGCAAAGCCGTTGAGTTTGGGCGGCAGGACCTTGTCGCCCATGCCCGTGAGTTCGAGCATGGTGTCGGCGAAGGCCTTGCCTAACAGGATGAAGAAGCGGCCCTCGCCGTAATAGTGGAATCCCTTGTTAGAGGTGGCCCGTCCCAGCATCGCCTGTTCTTCCGGGGTCATCGGGTCTTGCTTCAGATCGCGCTCCTTGTTGAGCCAGCCGGCGGTCTGGAGCGCCACCACACCCGGGTGCAACAGCGGCGCGGTTTCGATCGCCCGCACATTACCCTTGAACTCCGGCACCGTGTTCATGGCCCGCATGTGGTTGCGGATGTCACCTTGTTTGCTCACTTCATTTTGGATGCCGTTGACGCCCATGACGCCGACCACCACCTTCATCTCAGGGGCCTTGAATTCCTTGCGCAGGTCCTTGATCAGGCAAGTCAGGTTCGTGCCATACTCGGCCACCGGCTTGCCGCCTTCAATCATGTCGTTGAAGCCCTGGAACCAGACGAAGCCAACGATTTCGTAGCCGTCCTTTTCGTCATAGGCGGGGAAATGCTTTTTAAGATTGGCCAGCGTCTCGTGGACGGATTGGACCATTCCCCGATATTGGCCACCGACATCCTCAGGCTGCTTGCCTTCAGGCACCCCGGCGCTCGGCGGGCGCCAATTCTGATACAGGTTCGTTCCGCCAGGTCCGAACTTGAGCAGCAGGACCTGCTCGTCGAGCGCCTGGCCCATGTAATAACCGAAGGCATACTCCGGCCCGATGCAATTGCCCGGCTTGTCATAATTTTTTCCGCCACCACCCAGGCCGGGTTGCAGAATGTTGTCACCCCGGTAAACCACCCAGACATCATCGCGGGTAACCAGATTCTTGCCGTCGGGCTTGAAGGTCTTGAGCAGCGCCGCCCGCGCCGGATCCTGGTCCTCACCGAGGAAGTCGATGGTGCGGATGTCCGCCTGGCCGTCCATGTTAGACTGGCCGGCCAGGATGAAGACCTTTACCGGCTTGGCGGTGGCCGCGGCGGCCAGTAACAATGAAGCTCCGAGGAGCGTGTGGAGTTTGGGGATGGATGTCATGTTTTGGGATGGTGGATCGTGGATGGCGGATTGGGGATTCGTAGGCGCATTCGTTAGAATGTGGGGAGGGTGAAGGTGATGCGGCCAAAGAAAACCACTGGAAGAACGGATTACACTGAGGACCCTGAAAGAAGATTGTGGATTGTGGATTCATGTGGATTCAAGAGCGCCCGACACTTATCCTGATCCACGATCCACGATACCCTTGCACGCCTGATTCTCTTTCAAAAAATGCTGCTGGTGCCGCTCCAAAAGCAGGGGACTTGCGGAGGCGCACGATGGAAGAATGCGAACCGGAGGCCAAAGAGGAACCAAAAGGGAAGGTTTGTGCCCGGGTCGATCCAATTGGCGGCGGAAATGCGGTGCCTCAACGCTTGGCCACAGGCAGCCGACACCCTGGGGCGCCAGCGCTGCAGGCGGCAAGTGCCCGGCGGATTCGCCCGGCGGATTTGCTTATCGGATTGACAAGTGCGCTCCGGCACATAGGAACTCGGCCATGGCGATGATTGAAGTGGCAGGCCTGGCGAAGGTGTATGAGACCCCCGGCGAAACGGTGCGGGTGTTGGAGGGCTTGGAGCTGGAGGTCGGCGCGGGCGAGGCGGTGGCGATCATC
Source organism: Verrucomicrobiota bacterium (assembly GCA_026397725.1). Classification (GTDB taxonomy): domain Bacteria; phylum Verrucomicrobiota; class Verrucomicrobiia; order Verrucomicrobiales; family Akkermansiaceae; genus Luteolibacter. The sequence goes on from JAPLUI010000352.1 coordinate 4,126, forward strand.
GGGCCCTCGGGCAGCGGCAAGACGACCTTGCTGAACCTGCTAGGGACCCTGGATCGTCCCAGCGACGGCTCGATCCGGATCGCGGGACACGACGTCGCGGGCTATGCGGCGGCCGCCGCCAGCCGGTTCCGCAACCGGTCCCTTGGCTTTGTGTTCCAACAGCATCACCTGCTGCCGCAACTCAACGTGCTGGAAAACGTCCTGGTGCCACGCCTGGCCGGCACTTGGGAGGAAGCGGCGGCGGACACCGAACGCCGGGCGCGGGACTTGTTGCTCAAAGTGGGCCTGGCACCCCGGCTGGAGCACTTGCCATGGCAGTTGTCCGGCGGCGAGAAGTTGCGGGTGGGCGTGGCCAGAGCCCTGGTGAACCGTCCCAGCCTGCTGCTGGCGGATGAACCCACCGGGCTGCTTGACCCGACCGCCACCGAGCGGGTGGCGGACTTGTTACTGCAACTCAACCGGGAGGAAGGCGTGACGATGATCGTGGTGACACATAACACCGCACTCGCCCGCAAGATCGGCCGCACTTTCGAGCTGCTGCATGGAAAACTCAAGGAGGTGACCCGATGACCGCGACCTCGTTCATCCTGCGCGGCTTGTGGTTCTTCCGCAGCTCCTACCTCGGGGTGCTGGCCGGCGCGGCCTTGGGCGCGATGGTCTTGTTAGGGGCACTCATGGCCGGCGACTCGGTCAAGGCCACGCTCCGACAAGTGGCGGCGGCGCGGCTCGGCAAGGTGGATGCAGTGCTGATGGGTGGCGACCGGTTTTTCCGCGCGGCGCTGGCCGATGACCTGACGGAAGCGGCGGCGGCCCCCGTGTTGTTCGTGAAAGCGACGGTGACCGTGCCGCGCAGCGGCCGCGCGCTGGGTGGCGTTCAGGTGTTAGGGGTGGACCGGCGTTTCTGGCAATTCGGGCCGGGTGCCGGTGGCGATGCGGCTGCGGCGAGTCCTGCCGGGGTGGTCGCGCCACCAGACCGCGGGTTTTTCGTGAACGAGCATTTGGCCCGGAGTCTGGACCTGCTATCTAACGAAACCTTGGTGCTGCGTTTCGACAAGCCCGGCATGATCGCGCGGGATGCACCGCTGGCGGGCAAAGCCGCGGAGTTGGTCGCCCTGCGGGGAACTGTAGGCGAGATATGCGGTGACGCGCGCTTCGGGCGCTTCAGCCTGGCGACGACGCAGTTGCCGCCAGCGACCGTGTTGGTGCCTATCGAGCGTTTGCAGCAAGCGCTCGGGCTCGCGGACAAGGCCAACCTGCTGCTGCTGCGAAACCGCCAGGGACTGGAACCTGCGGCATTGCTGGATAGCATCACGCGGCACTGCACCCTGGCGGACTATGGTCTAACTGTGGAGGAAGTGCCGCTGGCCAAGGCGGTGGAAGTGCGGACGGCTCGCATCTTCTTTGACCGGCAGGTGGCGGCGGTGATCCTGCAGCGCTTTCCCGCAGCGCAACCGGTGCTCACCTACATGGCCAACACCATCGCCGCCAACGGCAAGGAAACGCCGTATTCCATGGTCACGGCAGTTGACCCGGCGGCCGCCCCGTTCCTGCCACCGGATTTGAATGGCGTGGTGCTGAACGACTGGGCCGCCGAGGACCTCGGCGCCAAGCCCGGCGACGAGGTGCGCCTCGACTACTATGCGCTTGAGGGCGGCAACCGCCTGGTGGAACGCAGCACACGCATGTCGGTGGCGGCTGTGGTCCCTCTAACCGATCTGGCGGCGGACCGGCGGTGGATGCCGGATTTTCCGGGGGTCGCCAGCGCCGAAAACACCGCCGATTGGGATGCCGGCGTGCCGATCGACCTGAAACGCATCCGCGACAAGGATGAGGCGTATTGGAACGCCCACCGCGGCACGCCCAAGCTCTTCATGCCCCTGGCGAAGGGCCGCGAGTTGTTTGGCAATCGCTGGGGCGAATGCACCGCGCTGCGGGTGCCCATGGCGCTGGCGTCGCGGGAGGAAGTCGCGGCAAACTTGTTAGAATCGATGACCCCCGCAGTGGCGGGTCTGGTGTTGCAGGATGTCGGTGTGCAGGGCCTGGCGGCGGCGGCTTCGCCGGTGGATTTCGCAGGTCTGTTGTTAGGCATGAGCCTGTTCCTGATGGCGGCGGCGGTGGCGCTCACGGCGATGCTGTTCCGGTTCCACCTCGAGCAGCGCAACCGGGAGAGCGGACTGCTGGCGGCACTTGGGATTCCGGCACGCAAGATCCTGCGCTGGCACCTGCTGGAAGGGCTGTGCGTGGTGGTGGCGGGCAGCGGACTCGGCGGGCTACTGGCAGTGGGCTACACGCGGTTGTTGTTAGGGTTGCTGGAAACCATCTGGAGCGGGACGGACGGACAGCGCTGGTTTAGGTTTCATGTCGAGGTGACCACGCTGGTGGGCGGCACTGCCGGATTTGTGTTGCTGATGATGCTGGTGATCTGGCTGGTGACGCGCAAGCAGGCGCGGCAGACCGCCAGTCTGCGGCTGGAGGCGGGTACCGAAGAAGTGCTGCGAGTCGGCGCGAAGCCGGTGCCATGGTGGGCGCTTGGCTTTGCAGGGCTCGGGGTCGGGGCGCTGGCGGGCAGTGCGGTCCTGGGTCCCCCAGCGGCGTTTTTTCTCGCGGGCCTCGCATTTTTGTCGGGCGGGTTGGCGGCGTATCGCTGGGTGCTGCGGCGGCGGGTGGCGGCAGCTTGCGGCGGGCTTTCGCCGCGACGGCTGGTGGAGTTGAATTGCGGGCGGCGACCGACGCGCAGTCTGGTGGTGGTGGGCAGCCTGGCCTGTGGGGTGTTTCTCGTGGTGGCGGTGGCGGCGTTCCGCAAACAGAGCGGCGATGAGTGGCAACAACGCGACAGCGGTGCGGGTGGCTTTGCCTTCTGGGTGGAAACCACCAGTGCGGCAAACCGTGGCGACGGCACCCAGGCGCCGGATGATGTGTTAGGTCTGGGCGCGGCACGACCGCACTTCGGCCGGGTGCTGCCGATGCGGGTCGGCCCGGGAGATGAGGCGAGTTGCTTCAATCTCAACAACGTGTCGCGCCCGCGCTTGCTGGCGACGGATGTCGCGGTGCTGGCAAAACTCGGGGCCTTCCCTATCAAGCAAGTGCGTGCCGGCTGCGGCAAGGATTGGAGTGCCCTGCGCGAGGGCAAGGTGCTGCGGGCATTCGTGGATGAGACCACCCTGCGGTGGGTGTTGAAGAAGCAACTGGGCGAGCGGCTGCTCTATCAGGACGAATGGGGCCGGGAGTTTCCGGTGGAACTCGTCGGCACGCTCGACGGGTCGGTGTTTCAGGGCTCGCTGGTGGTCGATGAGGCGCGGTTCCTCGAACACTATCCGGCGGCGGAGGGAGCGCGGCTGTTCTTGTTAGAAGACGGGGCGGACTTGGAACCGGGGCGGGCCGAATTGCAGCGAATCCTGGCGGATCAGGGGGGCCTGGTGGCGACCACCGGCGAGCGCCTGGCGGCCTTCCACGGCGTTGAGAACACCTACCTCGCCATCTTCCATCTGCTCGGCGGACTCGGGGTGCTCGTCGGCAGCGCCGGCTTGGGCCTGGTAACCGCCCGCAACCTGCTGGAACGACGCTATGAATTCGCCATCCTGCACACCCTCGGCGTGCCGGGCGAAGTCACCCGCCAAGTGGTCCTGCGCGAAGTCGGACACTTCATCCGCTGGGGCCTCGGCCTCGGCTTGCTGGCGGCCCTGGTCTCGATCCTGCCGACGCTATCCGCCGGAGGCCTTGCCAACTCGCTCGCGTGGATCGGATTGCTGGTGGGCTTGATGGCCGCCAATGCCTGGTTCTGGTCGTGGCTCGGCTACCGCCGGCACCTCCGCACCGCCCTCAGTGCCACGCAGGAGTTCGGCTGAAACCACGCGAATCCCCTTGGGCGACGGACCCTGATTTGGGGGAAAAGGCCCCGGCTGCTGACCTGCGGTAACCCGGCCTGCCAATGAGCAGCCCTGTAGCGGCGGTCTGTGACCGTCGCAGCAGTTGTTCAGCCTTGTAGCGGCGGTCTGTGACTACTTTTCCCCTGCGGGAAAAGTCGCTGGCGAATGCATCGCACATCTCTTTGGCATCGACGCTCACAGAGCGCCGCTACAAGGCGTGCCTGCGCCAGCCCTGTAGCGGCGGTCTGTGACTACTTTTCCCCTGCGGGAAAAGTCGCTGGCGAATGCATCGCACATCTCTTTGGCATCGAC
>JAPLUI010000190.1 GCA_026397725.1 Verrucomicrobiota bacterium
GCTCCTCGAACAACTCAACGAAATGGAAATCACCTTTCCGGGAACCGAACTGATCATGCGCTACTCTCTGTTAGGCTCACCCGCCGCCGACGATTCCTAACACAGTGTCACCATCACTTCACAGAGGTAAGGAGTCCTGGGTCTGAGCCGTGGCCTCGGATTTTGGTTTGGGGTACGTCTTGCCCTTTACCTTCGGGACGGTCCCGTTGAGTCTCATGTAATACAATTTCAGGAGAGTGGTCGTGATCTTGGACGGGTCGGTGATGGCCATGTCTGCCGCGAAGTGTTTCACGGCGAGTTTCGCCGCGTCGGCGCTGGTTGACACGAACTTCGTGGCACTGAGTTTTTCAGCCGTGTATTTTTCCAACAGCCGCTCAAGTTCGGTTTTCCCTCCAACCGTCTTCCCGGTCTTTTTGCTGACCACCGGTCGGCCCCGTAGTTCCTCTGCCCGCTCTATTGCCTCCATTCGGTCGGAGGTATTCAGTGGCCGCCGCACCTGCTCTTCGCCCACAGTGTATCGGAGCCAAAACATTTTTCCCCGCAAGTAGATCCCGGGTGCCGCGTCTGATTTCGGTTTTCTTGCCATGCGCGAACTGTGCTAAATGATTTGTGCTAAATAAAGCACAAATTACGAGAATCCCTTGATTTACAAGCAAGCTTTATTCCTTGTGGAAAAAGCGAATTGCCCCGTAGATTCAACGAAAACTTACAAAAGCCCCCTCACTGACACGGAGGGGGTCACTGGTTCGAAACCAGTATCGCGCATGTTCCTTGACCTGCAACGAACATGCGTCTGCTCTCAGGCCCGCATGGAGCGCGGACATTCCTGTCCGCATAGGGAGCGCGGACATTCCTGTCCGCAGTCCATGGGTGGAGAGAGAAACGCGCGACACGCCCGACTTTTTCTCCAAGCATGGGCGAGGGGGACCATGTCGGCGCTGCTTAACGGCCACCATCGGAGCCGAGTTGCTCGGGAGGCTTAGCGGTCGTAGATGACGGTGCGGGAGCCATTTTCGCGATGGGAGATGAGGAGGGCGAGGCGCTTGACGGTGGCCGGATCGATGCCGGTGTGGCTGAGGTAGTCGAACTTGCCGCGCAGGTCGGTGTAGCCGTCCTTGTGGAAGGCGATGCTGCCATCGGCGGCCTCGGCATAAACCTTGACGTAGGTCTTGGGCAGGGGCTTGCCGGTGGCGGAGTCTAACACCTGCACGGAGCGTGCGGCCGGGTCCCGGCGGACTTCGATGGCGGTGGAGTCGAGCACTTTAAGGATCTTGGTGTTGGCTGACTCCGCAGCGATGAGGACATTGCCTTGGCGGAAGGCAGGCGGCAATTCGATGGTGGTCACGGACTGGTCCTTGGCGAGGGCGACTTCACGTTGTTCGTTAGGACGGATCGATGGATAGCTGCCGCTGTTGCCTTCGCCTTTCAGGAAGGGATCCTTGGAGAACAGCACTTCCAGATCGACGCTGTAGAGGCGCAGGCTGGCCGTTTCAAGGGCGCGGTGCCTGATGATAAGCTTACCGTCCGGCGCGAGTGTTAGGTCGAGTGCCGGAGTGACGCTTGCGGGTTGGTCGCTGCGCTTTGAGTTATCGGCCTTGGCCAGGGCGGTGATTTCGTCGGCCTGGTCGATGACGGCCTGGAAGCGCTCGTGCCAGAGGCCGGGCGGCAGGCCGGGCAGGGCGGTGGCGGCGATGGCGCGGGCGGCGGCGGGTTGTTCCTGATGGAAGAGCATGACGGCACGCAGGTAATCATAGTTGAGGCGGGCGGGCAGTTTGGCGGGATCGATCTTGGCGAAGCGCTCCAGCGCCTCCTCGAGGCGGTCCTGCAGCAGCAGCAAGACCGTTAGAGTGAGTTCATCGGTGGCATCGAGCGCGGGCTTCCAGGCGAGTTGGTCGAGGAAGGCATCGTAGTGCTTGAGGGCGTCCGGATGGGTGAGGCGGGGTTGGTCGCCGAAGGCATGAGCGCGGGGATTGATGAGGGGATCGAACTCAAGGGTCTCCCAGTCGTGATGGATGCGCGGTCGCACGGTCAGCAGCGGGCTGTCGAGCCAGGGGCCGAGGGCGGTGACGGATTCCGAGTTTTCCAGATAGGTGCGGATCGTTGCGGGATCGTCGTGGTGGAAGGCATAGGCGAAAACCGCGGGTGAGAAATGCAGGCGCTCGCGCAGGACTTGGGTGATCTTGAGGTAAACCTCGCGGTCCTTGAGACGCCAGAGGATCTCGGTGAGATCGATGCTGCCGAGGTTCTCCGTGCGCAGGCGTTTGAGGACCTCCTCGGTGCTGCCATCGCGGGCGAGGACCGACCATGACGCGTTGTCTTCCGGCGCGGGTTGCGCGGTGACGTGCAGGACGCGCTGGCCGCTGTGGGCGAGGATGACGCCGTGCTCGGTGACGTGCATCGGATAGACGGGGAACTCGCCGGCGGCCGGGAAGTAGAACGCGAGGTCCAAGGTGAGGACGCCATAGGGAGCGATCTTTTGGGTGACGGCAAGCGTGGCGGGTTTGCCGGCCAGTGGAATGGCCCCGGCGGGGATTTGGGCGAGCACGTCGAGTTGGCGCTCGGTGCCGGTGGGATTGGTGACGATGAGCGAGGCGGAGTAGGGCACGCCGGGTTCGAAATCCCCGGTGATGGGGTTCTCAACCTTCCGGCCCTCGACGGTGCGATAGGGTTCATCGAGCGGACAGAAGGATTCGCGCACGAGCAGCGGCGACTCCGCCGCGACCTGGTCGCTGCGGCGGGTGTCCTTGTAGAACAAGAGCATCGGCTCGCGGGCCTTGACCCGCAGGGTGCTGCCGTCAACCGTGACCTCCGGGCGTTCCGCCTTGAAGGGCAGATCCAACACGGCAAGGCACAGCAGCGCTTCGTGGGCATTGCGGCAACAGGCGTTGAAATGCGGCGAGAGGAACGGCCCCTTGCCATCCCACGCGGCGAGGTCGAGCCAGAAGCGGTTGAGGGCGATGAGGGACTCATCGGTGATTCCACTAAATCCATAGTAGTTGGCCTCGCGATAGAGGCGGGTGCGGTCAGGGAAGAGTGGATTGAGGCGCAGGGCCTTCAGGGCCTTGGGTGAGGCCTCGGGTGCCGCGAAGGGGTCGGCCGCTCCCTCGGAACCCAGTCCGCCCATGGCAAGGGTGGAATCGTCGTCTTTGAAGCCCCGGGCGGGAGGCTCCGTGCCTGGGCTTGGAGGAGCGGCACAGCGCATGGAGGTGGTGAGTTGTTCGATCTTATCCATCTCCGCAGCGGTATTGGTGACGAGCAGGTTCCCGTCTGGGGTGAGGGTGACGGAACTGCCCTCACCAAACACGATGCCGCATTTTTTCAACAAGTCGATGGGCGGCCTGCGGGTTGTCAGGCCCTTGCTGGTGCCATCGCCAGCCGCGAAGGGATCTTCGCCAGAGCCAGCAGAGGCAGTCTGCAGGGTGTCAATGAAACCGGGCGGCATGCGGAAGGTGCGGGTGAAGATATCACTGCCGCATTCGGTCATCGGCACGATGGAGACGGCGTAATCATCGGTCTTGTAGCGGAGGTTGGCGGCCTCGCAGATGTATTTGAGGGCCTGGCCGATCGGGACGTTGGTGAGTCGGAGATTGATGCGCCGTGCTCCGGGGGAGCCCCCCGCGCTCAGTCCGCCGCTTTCCGCAGCGGCGTCCAAGCCGGCACTGTCGCCGGTGGTGGTTGGTTTGCGAACGAGGAAGTTCATGCCCTTGCGGGTCGGGTCGGTTTCCAAGGTGTCGAGTTCCGCCGCGCGCAGGCGCAGGAAGTCAACGGCTTCGTCCACCGTGATGTCATCGAAGGCAATGTTAGGGATGATGATGCGTTTGAGTTTCTCCTGGATATAAGGCACGCCTGAAGAGACCATCGCGCCCTCATCGCGCAGTTCCTTGCGGGCGATGCCGAGGCTGTCTTTGCCGGAGAGGTCGCTGCCGCCAAGGGTTTGGGTGAAGAGGGTGGTTTCGGCCTCGGGGGCGGGGGCTTCGGTTTGCCAGCGGAGCTTGAGTTCGGTGGCGATGGTGTCGCGGGCGGCGGGGACGGCCTGGGCGAGCAGGGCCTTTTCCGCGGCGTTGAGGCGCTGCCAGGCATAGGGGCGCAGATAGGTGCTCAGGTCGCGGCCGAGCAGGAGGTCGTCGATGAACTGCGGTTCGAGCTTGGCGGCGAGGAGCGGTTTGACGTGCTTGTCGAAGAAGGCCTGGTCCTTGCGGGCGAGGAACAGGTGGAGTTCGTGGCAGGCGTGCTTGGCGAGCAGGTCGAGTTTTTGGTTTTCCGTTAGATCGGGCCACATGGTGAGGAAGGTGAACTCGCGGAGGATGTCGCTGGCGGTGAAGCCGTGAAGGAGCTGGTGGGCTTCGGTTAGGGTGGTGAAGGCGCGCCAATCGGCATCGAGGAGGTTTTCGATGGTGGCATCCTTGCCCTTGGTGAGGACGGCGGCGTTGCGAGTGGCGAGGTAATGAATGGCGGGATCGAGCGGGCGGGCGAGGCGGCGTTCGCGCAGCGCGGTGTCATTGGCGGGCAGCGGCAACTGCAGGGCATCGCTGGCAAACTCGTCGGCGGCAATGATCTCGATGAACTGGCAACCGGCGAAGTCGGCGAGCGGCAGGCTGAGGGTGCCATCGGGCTTGGGTGTCAGGTCGAAGCGGACGACGGCGGGGGTCTTGAGGAAATCGCAGGCGGCGGCGAGCGTTGTTTTGTTAGAACCGCGATCGTCGGGAGGGGCCGGTTGACTGCCGGGCTTTCTCTTCATCATGGCGGATGGAATTCCACCCTCGGCGTCGCGTCCGGAGGGTTCGGCTTGCTCGAGATCTTCCTCGGTCCAGCGGTTGAGGAGGAGGCCGGGGCGGGGGAGGAGGGAACCGGGGAAGGTCACGGCGGCGCGGCGCTCGAGGATGTAGCGCATTTCATCGCTGAGGCGGCGTTCGGTTAGGAAGCCACACGATTGGAGGCCGGGGGCGAGGGTGTCCGCCTGTGGCGGGCGGAAGGGGAAGGCGGCGGAACCCGGGTTCCAATCCCGGTGTTGATAGCGTTTGCCGGCGAGGGTGAGGCGGGTGTGCGGGCTGGCATCGCGGAGTTGGATGGTGACCTGGCCGTTTTCCGCGGTGGCTTTGGCGATGCTCGGATGGGGCGGTGTGAGGCGGGGCATGACGCGGGTGGGCGAGATGAGCAACCCGGCTTGTTCGACGCCGGAGGAACAGCGGATGCGGGTGGTGCCGGCACCCTGCCGGAGGAGAAAATCGCCGGGAGGAAGGTCGTGGATGACGAGCTGGCCCGCGGCGATGGAGAGTTTGTCGAAGTGGTCGCGGACGGGCTTGCCGTCGAGGGTTTCCAGCAGGGAGAGGCGGTTAGGGTCCGGGGCGGTGGCCGGGATTTCCAGCGGGAGGCGGAGTTCCGTGGCGGCAGGGAGCTGGATGCGTGGGGCGCACTCGAGGCTGCGGGGTTTGCACCGGAGTGGCGTGTCGGCGAGGTCGGTGCCGGAGGCTGTTAGAGTGGCGATGGAATCGAGTTTGCCGAGGTCGATGCGGCCTTGGGCATCGGTGCGGGCCTGGAGGGTGACGGCCGGTTGGTAGCCGGCCTTCTCGCACTTGAGGGTGATGGCACGGGACGGGAGTGGCTCGCCGTTGCGACCGCGGACTTCGAGGCGGTAGCCGCTGGCGGTGGGCGAGAAGAAGGCGGTGGCGATGGTGGCCTGTTCCAGGTCGGCGTTGATCTGATAGGTGGCGTCGGCGCTGAGCTTAATCGGCACGCCGCCGGTGGCCGGGGTAAAGGTACCGCGCAGCGTGAGGGTGAGTGAGCGCAGGTCGGCTGGCACCTGGAAGGGGACGCTGAGGGTGGGGGCCAGCGCGAGGTTTTCCGCGATGATGCGCTCGGTGGTGAGGTCGCCGAGCAGCTTCGCAGTGAGGACGAGGGCCGGGTTTTCCAAGCGCTCCAGCGGGAGGTCGCAGCCGTGGTTGGTGAGGCGGAGGCGGAGCTGGACCTGGGTTGCCTGGTCGGCGAGGAGTTGTTCGCGCTCGAGGTGAAAGCGGGCGTCCAGGGCGGGTTGGTCCTCACGCGGGCCGAGCGTGATAGGCGCGGCGAGTTTGCCGGTGCTGACAAGGCCGGCGGTGGCTGGTTTGTTAGGTGCGTTGGGGATGGTGATGCGGCCGGTGGCGTCGGCCGTGAACGACTCGCTGCCGAGGGTGAGGGTGGCGGCGGCAAGGGGGTGGGCGTTTTCATCGAAGACGCGGAGGGCTTGGCCGGTGGCCGTGCGTTCGAGATAGGGAATGAGGTTGCCTTTGCGGATGAGGGCGCGGGCGGCGACCTGGCCGCTGACGAGATCGACCAACCACACGCCAGGGCCGCTGAGTTCGGGGAGATCGATGGCCTCGCGGTGGAGGAGGATCGGGGCCTGCTGATAGGTCAGATGGCGCTGGTGATGGGGGACGAGGCCATCGAGGTCGATGGCGACATCCGGCTCGCGGCCGTGGCGGGCGAGGTGGGCGGGGAGGTCGATTTCGTAGATGCGGAGGAGGACATCGGGAGTGTTCTTGAGGTCGAGGGTGAGCTTGACCGGGTCGGTGGCGGCGAGGACTTGCGGCGTGCCGGGCGCGAAGCTGATGCGGGCTTCCTGTTGGAGTTGTTTGAAGGCGGCGGGCTCGAGGACGGTGCCCCAGCGGGGGGACTCGGCTCCGTCGAGGAGGCGGGCACGGGCGTGGATTTCGGTTAGGCTGGCTTCCCGGATGAAGGGGGCGAAGGCTTTGGCGGAATCGGTCTGGCTGAGGAACTGGCTGAGGAGCAACTCGATGAGCGCGGTGTCGTCAGTCACCGGCGGGCAACCGGTGACAGCGGCGAAGTCCCGTTTCGGGTTGACGCAGGGAGCCTCCGACAGGTCCACGCGGGTGATGAAGAGCGGGTTGAAGGCGCGGGGGAGCGCGAGGAAGGCGAGGAAATCGTCCTTGGCATAGTGGCCGATTTCGGCCTGGAGGCGGAGGTGATGGAAGAGCACATGGGCCTTGAGCGAATTCTGCGAGGGCGGCAGGGTGATGGCAAAATCACGACAGTTCCGGAGGTGCTCGACAAGCGCCTTGGGGTCGCGGCCAAGGTCGGTTTCCGCGCCGGGCCGCAGTTTGGTTAGATAGGTGATGGCGAAGGTTTCGCTGGCGAGGAGGCCGGGCTCGAGCTTGAGCAGGGCGGCGAGTTGCCCGGATGTCAGGTTGTCGCGGAACTCGAGCGCCGCGAAGGCGACGGGGTGCTCCAGGTTGAAGGCCCTGGCGATGAGCGGGACGACGCCGGGGTGCTCGGGGTGCTTGAGGTGTTGCAGGAACCAGCGGGTCTTGGCGTCATCGAAGGTATCGACCTGGCTGAGTTCGCGCAGGAGCCGCTCACCGCTGAACTGGGTGTAGGGCGTGCGGGGTGAGGCCGCGAGGGCGGCGGCGTCGAAGGCGGCGGTGGCAATGAGGGCCGGATCGAGGCGGGTCGGCAGGCTTTCGGCGGCGGCGGCGGCATCGGGGCGGGCGTCGTCAAAGGTGAGATCGAGGCGCTCGATGAGTTTGGCCAGGGAGTCTTTGGGATGGGCCTGATAGTCCAGCAGCAACTGGCGGTTTTCGAGCGTGGCGAGGCCGCTTGCGGACACCGGGTCGGCTTTGCGCCCGGCGGCGGCGTGCCAGGTGACGAGGGTTTTCCTGAAGGCGGCGTCGTGGCCGGCGAGTTGGTGGTGAAGCGCGGTGAAGAAGAAGGCCTCGCGGGTGCCGGGGATGAGTTCGCGCAGCGCCGCAGGGCGGGTGGCGGGATCGGCAAAGCGCTCGCGGAAAAGATCATCGGCCGCCTGCAGCGGAGGGAGAACGAGAAGATCATCGGCCGCCTGCAGCGGGGTGAGAACGAGGAACAAACAAAAGAGGTTCTTGCTCATGGCGCGGAGCATGGGGGCAATCGGGGAGGCTGGCAAGGCGGAATGTGAGATACGAGCCCAAGCCACGGAAGGCCCCGACTTCAAGGAATTCGGAACCGTGAAATCCATTCCGCTGAAAACAATTCCGCTTGCGCCAAATCTCCCATTGGGTAGGGTGGGTGGGTGCCAAGGAAGATCAGGCAGCTCGTGAAGGACTTGCGGCAAGCTGGCTTTTTGCTAGTCCCAGGGGGCAAGGGGAGTCATCGCAAGTTCGCGCATCCGAACGTGGTGGTTCCTGCCATCGTCCCCGGCCAGGATGGGGACGATGCCAAGCCCTACCTTGAAAGACACGTCGCCGAGAAAATCAACGAATCCAAGCCATGAACACCAAGCCCCGCAAGGCCGCCCAGCTTGTCTCCCGGTATCCGCTTCACGTCCGGTGGAGTGAGGCCGACGGCGCGTATCTCGGATCGGTCCCCGGTCTGATCGGGGAATGCTGCGACGCCGCCACGCCCGAGGGGGTGCTTTCCCAACTTCAGGACATCGCCGAGGATCTGGTGGAGTATTTGGGCACGCAAGGGGCGGCCCTGCCGGAGAGCGCGACCGGTTCTCACGATCCTGACCCGCGAGTCATCCGGCACGCGCTCGGGCTCTCACAGGCGGGATTCGCCCGGGCCATGGGCATCAGTCCCAAGACGCTCCACAAGTGGGAGCAAGGCAGTTCGCGCCCCAGCGGTGCCGCCCGCACCTTGTTGCGGCTTGCCGCCTCGGATCCCGCTGCGGTCAAACGCGCCCTGGCCGCACGGTGAGCATCTTCATGGGTGCGGCGGCCGCGGCCATGGCCACCACTCTGCAATAATCAGGATCAGGTGCAGGCTGGGCTTGGCGGATGGGCCGGAACCGGGTGATGGTCTGCGGCGGATGCACAGTTGCGAACATTGCGGAACGGAATTTGCGGTGAAATCCGCAGCGGCGCGGTATTGCTGCCGGGGTTGCGAGTTGGTGGCCGCATTGATCAAGGAAAACGGGTTCGGGCAGTTCTATGACCTCAAGCAAGGGCTGGCGATGGCACCGGTTAGAAGCCGGCCGTTCGAGGAACACGATTTTTCCTGGCTGGCTCCCAAGGTGACCGAGGCTGAGCAAAGGGCCTTGCACCGGGGTGAGGCGGCACGCCTGGAGCTGACCCTGGAGGGGATCTCCTGCGTGGGTTGTGTGTGGCTGGTGGAAAGGCTGTTTGCGCGGCATGGCGGTGCGGTGCGGGCAGTGGCCAATCCATCCAACGGGCGGCTCTATCTGGAATGGATGCCGGAACAATGCGAGCTGGAGCCGTTCTTGCGGGAGCTGTGTCAATTCGGTTATGTGGCGGCTCCGGCAGGCGCGGTGGGCGGAGCGCATGAGCGGCGTCGCTTGGCGGCACGCATGGGCTTGTGCGGCGCGTTCGCACTCAACTCGATGGGCTTCACGCTGCCGGGGTACCTGGAGATGCCGGCGGATTTTGAATTTGCGGCGTTGTTCCGGCTGATCGCGTTGCTCTCGGCGACGCTGTCGATGTTGGTGGGCGGCGGGTATTTCATGGAACGGGCGTGGCGCTCGCTGCGGGCGGGCTCGTTGCATCTCGATTTGCCGATCGCGCTGGGCTTGCTCGCGGCTTATGCGGGGTCGATCACCGGCTGGGCCTTGCAACAGGAGGGGCTGATGTATTTTGATTTTGTTTCCATCTTCGTGTTTCTGATGCTCGGCGGGCGGTATCTGCAAACCTCCGCAGTGGATAAAAACCGCCGGCGCTTGGTCAGGCAACAACCGGTGCCGGAGACGGTGCCCCGCTTCGATGGGGACGGCACGCCGGTGGGACGGGATGCGATCCTGCCAGGACTGAGGTTTTTGTTAGGGCCGGGGCAGGCACTGCCAGTGAGCGCGGTGATGGTGGCGGGGGAAGCGGATTTCTCCCTCGAGTGGATTCACGGAGAAGCGGAACCGCTGCGCTTTGCCGCCGGATCGAGGCTGCCGGCAGGCGCAATCTTGTTGAGTCGGACCCCGGCGGCAGTGGAGGCCGGCGAGCGCTGGGAGGACTCGCTGCTGGCAAAGTTGACGGCTCCGCTGGCAGCCGAGCGCGGGTCGCCGGGCTTGGATCGCTTGTTGCGGGTTTATCTGAGCATGGTCATGGTGCTCGGTGTGGCGGCGCTGGTCCTGTGGTGCTGGCGGGGGGATGGCTTGACGGGTTTGCAGGCAATGATTTCCGTGTTTGTGGTGTCCTGCCCGTGTGCGCTGGGGGTGGCCATTCCGCTGGCGGATGAGCTGGCGGCCTCCACGATGGAGCGCCTCGGCGTGTACGTGCGGAGCGCCACCTTGTGGCCGCGCCTGCGCCGGGTCAGGAAGGTGGTCTTTGACAAAACCGGAACTTTGACCCTGGAGCGACCCATGTTAGAGAATCCCGTCATGGTTTCCCAATTGGATGATGCCGCCGCGCTGGCCCTCGCCCAACTGACCCGGGGCTCACTGCATCCGGTGGCGCGGGCGCTGCTGGAAGCCTTGGGAACGCGCGGCCAAAAGCTGCTGGCGCAATGCCCCGGAGCCATGCCGGAGGAGTTTCCGGGACGCGGAGTGGTGCTGACCACTGCGGCCGGTCGCTGGTCGCTGGGCAAAGCGGGATGGTCCGGCGCCGGCCTGCCGGACAGCTCCGCGGCAACGGCGGGAAGTGAATTGCGGCTGGACGGAAAACCGCTGGCCGCCTTCCGGTTCAGCGAAGCCCTGCGACCCGGGGTGCGCCCAATGCTCCGGCGGCTGGAACGGCGGGGACTGGCCCTGCATATCCTCTCGGGCGACCACCCGGAAAAAGTGGCCGCAATGGCCAAGGCCCTCGGCTTGCCGGACGCCCACGCGCACGGCGGGCTGTCGCCGGAAGAGAAATCCCTATGCGTGAGCATGCTGGGTCGGCAAGACACGCTCTATTTGGGCGACGGTGCCAATGATGCGCTGGCCTTCGAGGCCGCGCTGGTAACGGGAACGCCCGTGGTGGACCGGAGTTTGCTCGAATCCAAAGCGGACTTTTACATCCTGGGCTCAGGGCTCGGCTTCCTGCCACGCCTGTTCGATACGGCAGCCAAACGCTCGGCCGCCGTACGCACGGCATTTGGTTTTGCCCTGGTCTATAATCTGACCACCGTGGGATTTTCCATGGGGGGACGAATGAGCCCGCTCCTCGCCGCAATCCTGATGCCGCTGAGTTCGATCATGTCGATTTTGATCGTCGCGACGATTTTTCGAGCAATTGGTGCGAACAGGGTTGAAAAGTCGGAGAGTCCCCGCTAGTTTCCCCGGCCAGGACAATCTGCGACAATCATGCCGGCTACCATTCAAGCTCACAAATCCTTTGAGAACACGTTGTTTGAACGAATCACTCAATCCGATCGATTCAAGACCTATCAAGATGCCTTTCGCCTCACCACCGGACTGCCACTGCGCTTGGTCTCGGCTGATCCGGACAATTGGTGCCTCGACGATCAATCCGTAAACCGCAGTCCGTTTTGCGAGGCGCTCAATCTCTGCGGCACCGCCAACGACGCCTGTGAGGAAACCAACCGCCGCCTCATGCGAGAAGCGGAAGTCAATGGCCCCTCCACCTGCAATTGTTTTGCCGGTCTCTGCGCCACCGCCGTGCCCGTCAAAATGGGCATCTCGGTGGTCGGATACTTGAAAACCGGCCAGGTCTTCACCAAAGTGCCGGACGAGACCCAGTTCCGTGAAATCCTCGGCTCGCTGGGACGCAAGACTCTCAGCGAGTCCGCCATCGCCCATCTCAAGAAAGCCTACCTGAACACCCGTGCCGTCGAGCCGCAACGCTATGAAGGCATGGTCACCCTGCTGCAAACCTTCGCCGAGCAACTCAGCGAGTATGTGGAATCGCTCGCCATCATCGAGGAAGGCAGCGAGCCGGCCGCCATTGCCAGAGCCCGCAAATTCATCCACTCCAATGTCGATCAGCCGCTGCCCCTGGGCCATGTGGCTCGCGAAGCAGGCTTGAGCGAATCCCATTTCTGCCGCCTGTTCAAAGAATCCACCGGACTGACCCTCACCGACTACGTGAACCGCTGCCGGATCGATTGGGCGAAGCGGGAACTGTTGCGCCCCGTGGTTAGAATCTCGGAGATCGCCTTCCTCGTCGGGTACCAATCATTGTCACAGTTCAACCGGAGCTTCGCCCGGATTGTGGGTTTCTCTCCCACCCAATTCCGGCGGAACCGTTTCAATCGTGCCGCCTCCTAGTTGGCTTTGCGCGCTTGCCGCCGCTGGCCAACCCCCCCCGCCCTCCACTCCACTCCACTTCACCCAGCCCATGGAAGCACGCTACGAAATCCGGGAGAAAATCGGCCAAGGTGGCATGGGTTCGGTGTACCGGGCGTTTGACACCCGGATGAACCGCGAGGTCGCCATCAAGCGCATCCGCCAAGAGGGGGAAGACGATGTCCGCCGCGAAGCCTCACAGCAAATCGTCAAGGAAGCCGGCGCGCTGGCATCCTTGCAACATCCGCACATCGTCACCGTGTACGACGTGGGCGCGGATGAGGAAGGGCCCTATGTCGTGATGGAATTGATCAGCGGCAAGACCCTGGATGAACTCATCGAACGCGCGCCGCTGACCTGGCCGGACTTTCGCGAACTCGCCCTCCAAACCCACGAAGCCCTCATCGCCGCTCAGGAAATGGGCCTGGTCCATTGCGACCTCAAACCCGGCAACCTGATGCTCACCTGGCTGCCATCCGGCAAGTTCCAGGTGAAAATCGTCGATTTCGGGCTGGCCAAACTCGCCCAGGCCGCCACGCTCGATCATCTGGAAACCGCGGACTCGGTCTTTGGTTCGATTTACTTCATGTGTCCCGAGCAATTCGAGCGTGTCGAACTGGATGCACGGGCCGACATGTATTCCATCGGCTGCGTTTTCTATCACGCGCTCAGCGGGATCTATCCATTCAATGGCGACACCGGGATGGAGGTCATGACCGCGCACTTGCACCACCAGGTCACCCCGTTGCAGGAGGTGCGGCCGGACATCCCCCGCTGGGCATGCGATTGGGTGATGTGGCACCTCAACCGGCTCGCCTCGGATCGCCCGCCAAACGCCCGCGACGCCCTGAAGGTGTTTCTTCAGAACGACAACTTCCCATCCCAAGCCATGAGTACCGGACCCATCCCACCCGCCCCGGAAAAACCAGCGCGCCCCCGCCTGATCATCCCCGGAGCCGCTCCTCAACCCGCTGCCAAGTCACCTGCGCCTGCCATCCCGAAATCCGCCATTCCCGAGCCCCCGCGCACCCAATCCGCACCCCAGTCGCTGGTCCCACCAGCCGGTTCCAAACCAAGCGTGCATTCTTCACCCCACCCGGAGCCCGCGCCTGCCCCGCCACCGCCGCCACCGCCGCCGGTCATGCCATCCGCGCCTGCCGCCGCGCCGGTGTCGGCATCGCGCTTGGCACCTGGTGGCAAGCCAGCCACCGCCTTGGCACCGCAAGCCTCCCCGGCACTCACCCCGGCCCGCGCCGCGCTCGCTGCCGCCCGCCCGGCACCTGCCGATGCGCCAGGCGGCGCCCCCATCACTCAAGCGAATACCGTCCAGCCGTACGCGTACAAGAAGCCGGTGCTTAGCAACGGGGCCAAGGTCGCCATCGCCGTCATTCTGGCCCTTCTCGTCGTGCTGTTGACCATGGCCATCGTTGGCAAAATGGACACCAACAAACGCTTCGTGGCATACAACCGGCTGGTGAAGATAGCCGCTGAAGAGGACGCCAAGGATATCCCGCCCAGTCAGAAATCCGTCCCGGTCACCAAGGGCGATCTGGAAGTCCTCCTCAACGCCGCCGTGGACGTGGGAGCCAACAAAGCACGCGTGACCATTTTGCACGCCCTGTGGTGGGCCAAAGCCACCGATGGCTCCAATGTGGACGCCAAAATCGCCGAGTTCGCCACCAAACAGATGATGGCCGACGACATCCGCGTCAGCCTCATCCGCGACGTTTTGCGCAAGCGCAATAACCCCGCCGTCGTCCCCATCCTCATGGAGTTCTGCCGTTCCACCAATGACACCAATGCCGCCATCGCGGCCATCCAGGCCTGCCGCTTCATGGCCACCGACAGCGACTTCCCGAAATTCCTCGATATCGTCGAGTTCAATTCCGATCTCAACATCCGTAAGGCCGCCGAGGAAAATGCCGGGGAAATCCTCAAGAAATCACCCGCCCGCGAAGCCCTCGGCGCCAAAACCGCCGCCTCCCTCGCCAGCGCCACCGATGACGAAGTCAGGTATTCGCTCATTCGTCTGTTAGGATACGCCGGAGGTTCCAAAGCCGCTGACCTCGTCAAGAAGTCACTCGCCTCCTCCAGCAAGAAAGAGCAACTCGCCGCTGCCACCGCACTCGGAACCTGGCCAGACGACACCCTGTTTGAAACGCTCATGAAGCACCTCGGGGCGGTGACCGACGGACAACTGCGTCCGGGGATCTTTGATGCCGGTTACCGCTTCCTCTCCAACCCGGACCGCAAGCGCTCCTCTGATGCCAGCGAGGACTCTTGGAAACTGCTCGCCCGCAATGCCAAGAGCCGGGCCGAACAGGAAACCGTCATCCGCGGCTTGGCTAACAATGAAACCGACGAATGGGCCGCCTCGATCATCGAGTATTTCATCGATGGCTCCAAGGATGACAATGTCATTGACCTCGCCGGTAAAGCTCTCGACCACATGCGCGAACGTGCCCGCCTCAAAGAGGGAACTGACAACTCCGACAAGGACGCCCCAGACAAGGACACCAAGAAAGACGCCAACAAGAACGCCAACAAGGACATCAAGAAAGACGCCGACAAGGACGCCGACAAGGACGCCGACAAGGATCCCGACAAGGATCCCGACAAGGATCCCGACAAGGATCCCGACAAGGATCCCGACAAGGATCCCGACAATGATCCCGACCAGGACCAATGAGATGGTGCTGCGCATCACGCATTGTGAAAAGCCCTCGTCAAATCGCATCCGAAAAATCCGCGCAATCCGCGTAATCTCAAAGAACCGGATGCAAATCTATCAAATCTATAAATACAAGGACTGACCCGAACATTTTTCTTGCAGTACAGGCATTTTTCCAACATCTTTCTCGAGTGCTCCATAGCCAGAGCCACCTCAAGCCGCCATGCATGCCAGCCCCCACAGCAATGCCCAGGCTAACAAGTTGAAGCGCGGGCTTTACGACGAGAAGCTCGCCGAGCTGCATCTGGAGCTGGTCAAGATGCAGTATTGGATCAAGGAGACCGGCCAGAAGCTAGTCGTGATCTTCGAGGGCCGGGATGCCGCAGGCAAAGGCGGGGCCATCAAGTGCGTCACCGAGCCGCTCAATCCACGCGGTTGCCGGATCGTCGCCCTGGGCACGCCGTCCGACCGCGAAAAAACCCAGTGGTTTTTCCAGCGCTACATCGCCCATCTCCCCGCTGCCGGCGAGATCGTCATCTTCGACCGCAGTTGGTACAACCGGGCCGGCGTCGAATACGTGATGGGCTTCTGCAGCCAGGACGAATACACCGAGTTCATGCGGGCCTGCCCCGAGTTTGAGCGGATGCTGGTGCGCTCGGGGATCATCCTGATGAAATACTGGTTTTCGGTCAGCGATGAGGAACAGGAGCGGCGCTTCGTAGAACGGGCCGGCAACCCGGCGCGGCGCTGGAAGCTCAGCCCGATGGACCTGCAATCCATGGACAAATGGGCGGACTACTCCCGGGCCAAGGACGAGATGTTCCGCCACACCGACATCAAGCAGGCCCCATGGTGGACCGTGGAAGCCGACGACAAGCGCCGCGCCCGCCTCAACTGCATCGCCCACCTCCTCAGCTCGGTCCCCTATCAGGACATGACCCCGCCGCCGCTCGAACTCCCCCACCGCCACCGCCCCGATGACGGCTACGTCCGCCCGCCCCGCTCGGAGCAAAGCTATGTCCCCCAGATTGACATCTGAAAAACCTCCGCCTCCCCACTTCTTCCTAATAACCAATATCCAATAACTGATAACTCTTCCCCACCCATGCCCCTCGCCGCCCGTATCACTGACATGCACGTCTGCCCGATGGTCACCCCGGGCACGCCGCCGATCCCCCATGTCGGCGGCCCCATCTCCGGCCCCTGCGTGCCAAACGTCCTCATCGGCTTCATGCCCGCCGCCACCATCGGTGACATGTGCGTCTGCGTCGGCCCGCCAGACGTCATCGTCAAGGGCTCCGCCACCGTCATGATCGGCGGCAAACCCGCCGCTAGAATGGGCGACTCCACCGCCCACGGCGGCACCATCGTCATCGGCTTCCCGACGGTTATGATTGGGGGGTGAAAACACGACCAAGTCATGCTGCGTATCCGCCAAACCCAAACCGACGCGCTCAAGGAGCAGGTCTATCTTGATTTCATCAAGAGGCTCGATGCCTATTTGCAGTCGGAGGTTCCCGAGCACCGGAATATCCCGCAGGATGAGCGATACCAACTGATTGACGCTCTTATTACCATCGCGGGTTCTTACGGCTTGGAAACCGAAGAACATGCCTCGATCTACGTTCTGTCCGCGTGGCTGTGTGGTTTCGATTTCGACGAACGCAATCCGGATGTCGCGACCCGTCTCGGCAATGCCAACTACACCGCCGACGAGAAATCCGAGTGGCTAACCGCTTGGCTTGAAGGCCAGGCCAAACCGTCCTGACGATGGGGTTTGCCTTTCCAAAACTCGATGTAGGGGCCAAGTTGGCTCAGGCGCGCGCTTTCACCCAGCAGATGGCTGCCAAGGCGGTGGATGCCGCCCAAGCCGCAGGTGCCAAGGTCCAGCAGGCGGTCAAACAGGCCGCCAACCAAGCGTCCCAAGCAGCTCATACCGCTGCGGTTGCAACCCAACAAGCCGCACAGAAGGCAGCGGCACAAGCACAGCAAGCCGCCCAAGCCGCCAAACAAGCGATCAAAACCCAGGTTATTCCCGCCGCACAAAAGGCGGCCACCCAGGCAGCCAAGACCTTCCAAGCAATCGCGAACCGCACCAAAGAGCAGGGGAGGAAGGCGGTGACAGGCATCAAGAAGATCGCCAGCGCCACGCGGAAAGTTGCCGATGAGAAGGTATTGTGCCCACTTCAAAAGACCTATGCCAAGGGCCGCGAAAACGCCAAGGCGGCGAACAAGGAGAAGGCGAAGTGGAGTGTCGAGCCGCCCAGCCCGGACATGTTTGACCCGGCGGCTGGGCGTGCCGGCATTGGGGCATCCGTCAAAGTCGAGAAAGCCAAATCTTTCCTCAAATACGGCGACGAAGACAATTTCGTCAAAATCGGGAATGCAAAAGCGAGTGCCGCTGCCGGGTATGAATATGATCCGCTGGAAAAGTCGCACACCGTCTCGGTGGTCAAGGTGGAAGCCGGAGTCTCGGCAATCGAGGTCCAGCACAAAGGAAAGCATGCGGGCGGACTGTTGGAGCACGAAGTGGCGGCTGAAGCCCTTGCCGCGAAGGTCGCCGCAGAGGCGTCCGTCAAGGTCGATGCCAAAGGCTTCGAGGCGAAAGCCCAGGCGGGTGCCCAGGCAACCCTGGTTAAGGCCAGTGGCAAGGGCTACCTGAGCCTCACCCCCAAGACCATTTACGAAAACACCATCGGCAAAGCCGTCAATTTCATCTCGCCCGGCTCCAAGTACGCCAAGGTCAGTGACAAATGGGACCACGGCGTTGTCTTGGGCGCGGCGGGAGAAATCGGCATCGGAGCAGCCGCCAAGGCTGAGGCGGCCATTGGCAGAATCGATGGCGTATGGGGTGCCACTGCTGGCGTGACGGCCGGTGCCGGACCCATGGCCGGAGTCAAATTCTTCTTAGGAATCAAATGAGCGCGGAACCATTACCCATCGGTCGGAATTTCACAGCCCAACAACTGACCCAAGGCTTTCACAAGCTTGAGGTCGGCGTCCCCAATCACCCCTTTCTGGCCCACACCTATCTGGCGCCGAAGGATAGCCCGTTGGACGCGGAGTTACTTGGCCAACCCATTGAACTGTCCCCCTCCACGCCCGCTGCGGTCAGTGTGTGCCGCAACGAGGTGGAGGCCGTCTATTTCCAGGTTCAGGCGGTCACCCCGCCCCGTGAAATCGCCGCCGTCCACTGGCTCCAGCTTTGGGCGGATGCCACCGGACGCTCGCTCCACACGGTCAATGTGATCAGCCCGCTCTTCGCGGATTCCCTGGTGTCCTTTGAGATCGAGGGCCACCAGTTCATGGGTCGCGCCGCCGGCCGCGCCCATGGCAATGTCCTGTTCCTGCTCTTCGCGTTCTGTCCTTCCGCCACCTATCAGGATTGGGCCGACAAACTCGGACTGTTCATCGCCAGTTTCCGCCCGACTGCCGATCCTCAACACCCCACCATCGAACCCCGCCGCAATCACACCTGCGGCCCGATCCAATTTGAACTTCCCGCCTCATGGCAAACCCAAGCCGCCACCACGCCCGGCGGAGGAGAAAGGCTCGATGCCTTGAACCTGGACGACGACGGTGCGGTCAACGGCTGGATTCAGGTCCGCTTCTTCCCGAAAGCGGAGGCCGCCACGAGAATCGACGTCATAGAGGCATCCCTCGCCACCTGGCAGGAAAGCGGTTTCCAAGTCGGCGAGATGCAAACTGCGGAAGATCAGGAAGTTCCACCCGAAATCGCTGCTTCCGCCCACCTCAAGGTGTTCTCCCTCACCCCGCCATCCTCAGACACTCCCGCACACGAAGGGTGGCTGCTCGTGATGCCTGTGGAGACCGGGCATATCGCGGTTTCACTGCTTACGCCATCCCGGAAGGCACCAGACCGGGCCTATGTGTGGATGTTCAACCGCAGGATTCTGGAACTGGCGTGCGGGACTCTAAGACCCTAAGAACTGCAGTGATATGTCCGCGTTTTTGAATCAATGAATCAATGACTTATCTTAAAGAAATTCTTGACTCATGGGTGCGGATTCTTAATCGTTTCGCCCGCAACCGTTGGAACAACGGGGGGAATTCCCGCCGCC
Organism: Verrucomicrobiota bacterium; assembly: GCA_026397725.1. GTDB lineage: Bacteria > Verrucomicrobiota > Verrucomicrobiia > Verrucomicrobiales > Akkermansiaceae > Luteolibacter. The sequence goes on from JAPLUI010000190.1 coordinate 18,890, forward strand.
ACTTTTTCTTTCCGGCTCAGGCGCTTGAGGCACTTCAAGACGACCCTAGCAACGGTTGCAGGAAGGCCAGAAGATTCCTCGGCGTCAGTGGTTGCTCGCCAGCATCCAGTAGGAGTTTATCCTTGAAAGTTCGCGCACGCAGCCCTTTGACGACCTTGCCCCCAACGACAGAGGCGGCAGCCACGACTCCGTCTTCCGTATTTCTGAGGAAACTGATGGCCTCAGCCGCCATTTGCAGCCGGTCTTCAAGAAGGACCAGAACGACACCGTCATCCAGAACCACGACAGCGGTGATATGATCCTGATCTAGGCAAAACTGCATCGAGCGTTTGCCCGGAATATCCTTAACGAGCACCAATCGGTCAGAACTCACAACAGTGAGCGTCACGTCGATAAGCGGATCGTTCACGTGCCACGTATCGGGTCGATCACCCGCCACCATATATCCGTGTTTCTGGAGTTGTCTGCGAGCCTCCAGCATCTGGGCATCATCCAGCGTCGTGGTGATGTCGAGTCCCGGGATTGACTCCGCCTCCAGAAATGTCGCGATGGCGGCAAATTCGATATGAGTAAGTTTGAAGGTGACCATAAGTCTGCGCTCTTGTTTGACTTCTATTTGAAGATCCAGTCCCATGCCGATGATGCCGCATCAACGGCAGCTTCGTAGGCGGCAATCGCGGCAGCTTGGGCCTTGCTGGCGCCATCCATCCCGCCAACAACTACCTCCATAACGCCTTCGCCCAAGGCATCTTTGGTTCGGTCCGTGATTGGTGGCGTGCCTCCGAGTGTCTCACGCCAGAATCTGATGCCATTGCGTTGCCCTGATAATGGATCTGTGGTGTCCCGGTTGTCCGTGCCCAAGTAGTCATATCCAGGTCCCTGATTGTGAAAGTTTCGCAGATAACCTGCCGCATCATGCACTGCGCCATGGTAGCCTAAGGCTGAATCATTCCCATCAAAATAACCGTTATCCGGACCGACAATGCCGCCGGTCGGGTTCAATAACGCTCCGAATACTGGGTCAACGCCGAGACATGCGCCAACCATATTCCCATACCGAAGTTGGGACTTACTAGCCATGAAGTTCTCTTTCTGGCGCTTTTCATCTAAGGCGTCAACTTTCTTTTCCTTTTTATTCTTCTTACTCTCCTCGATCGCCTTTCGCTGATCTTTCAGCAGCTTCTGGTATTTCTGCCAGTCGCTCTGGATCTTCGGCAAAGGCTGACCGCGCTCATTTGAAACAGTGATCAAGGCCGATTGCACCACCGGATCGTTAGGTTTATCGCGATAGTCCCATAGCGTATTCATGGCACTGCGCAATGCATCCTTGCCTTCGCCATCAACAGTCTCCTTGGTTTTCATCACGATGAAGTCTTTTTGAAAGGAACAGTTGCAGGGTTCCTCGGCCTTTGCCTGAAGCAGAGGGCAGGGCTGTTTGCATGAGCCCATCTCCTGGGGCACCGCCGCCGGTTCTTCAACGGTGGCCGGGGCGGAACTTGAATTGGGGTCTGTCTTTTGCTCCGCAAACGCCGCCCGGTATGCGTCCGCCCACTCCTTCCGGAGCGCCGCATCCGCTGGTCCCATCGTCAACGGCCTACCTCCCGTTTTGGGGGCAACCTTGGCATTTGCCGCCGCCACCGCGGCCGGGTTCAAGGGACGGGCGATCTGGCTCATATGAACACCTCCCGCATGGCCAGTTCATCCGCAATAACATCGGCTTTCTTGTCCTCACTTGTCTTCCAATTCTGCAGAAATTCGACCAATTCAGGCCGCTGGCCACGATTCTCGTGAAAACCTGGCCCGAGCAAAAGCCGGGCCTCCGTGAATAAGTAGACGTTCTGCTTCAACCGGATCCCACAGGTGAGAGCCTCCTTATGAGCGAGTCGCACGAAATCCTGCCGATCCGTGTCTGTTCCTATAGTCATGCATTCTTCGGGATGCTCCTCGCCGAGCCGACGGCTTAGCTCCACGATATCCCGCTCAAGAGCGAGTGCGTCGAACATCTTAAACTGACCATTCGAGATTCGGAACATGACCATGAAACATCCTCAAGAGGCGATTCGCGGAGCGGGCAGATGAAAAACTTGACCATCGTTCTTCATTCCAAGGTAGGCGATCACTACCCCAAAGATCATCTCAAGCTGTTTAGCATCACAGGACTCTAAAAAAACCGTCAATACTCTTGGATCGTAATACCTGAAATACAGACTCTCCCCATCCGGACCCTTGACGATGAGGAACTGCCGGAAGTGCTTGCGGAGTTCCCGGAGGGTTGACGGGGCTTTGCAGAAGATGCCCCAGGGTTTGTGGCCGATGGCTTCGAGGAGCCAGGCGGTGAACGGATGGTCGGCTTCGAGGCGGATCAGATAGGGGGCGACTTCCTCCACATCGTCATCAAGATCACCTGCATAGAGGCAGCAATGGTCCGGGTCGTGTTCCTCCAGCATGGGAAGCAGTTCCTCGCAGGCGGCACCGTCGAGTATCGTGTAGGTGGCCAGCGTGGGGTCGCCTTCCTTGGAAAAAAGGATTTCCCAGAGCGGGCTGGTTTGCTTGGTGGCGGACATGCGGGGTGGATGCGGAGTCAGGGTGCAGGTCGGGGGAGAGAGAACCACGGATTACGCGGATGACACGGATGAATTCAATTAACCACAGAGAACGCAGAGATCACAAAGGAAAGATCTGATGTTGGATTGATGGGAAATGAATGCCTTTGCGTTCCTTGTGAGCTTTGTGGTTACATAACTTCATTGCAGGATGGATGGAACAGTCAAGACTGACCGCCGCGTGCAGCGGCGGCTTTGGCGCAGATTTCGCAGAAGGGGGTGCCGGATTGGGCGGCTTGTTTGAGGGTGGCGGCGGTGGGCGAGGGCTTGCCTTTGGCTTTCTTGCTTCCGGCGGCCTTGACTTTGTCCACCTTGCCCGGAACAGCCTTATCGGCTTCTTTGGCGATTTTCGGGGCGACGGGTGAGCAGCCGGCACCGCTGCCGGCGGCGCCGCCAGAGTTGATGAGGACCATGGGGCCGGAGATGGTCACCCCGGAGGGGCCGATAGTGATGAAACCGCTGGCGGCCTTGAGAGTGATCATCATTCCGGCTTCGATGACCACGTTCATGCCACCCTTGATGTGGACCTCGGTCCCGGCTTCGTGGGCGACGCGCATCCCGGCTTTCTGGAAGATGTTCATCCCGGTCTTGAGCGAGTAGGACTCGCCGATCTGCTCGTTCTGCTCGCCGCCGACCTTGAGGTGGGCGTCGCCGTCGATTTTCTCGAAGTGGTCTTTGGTGACGATGAGGTGTTGCTCGCCGCCGATATATTCGAGGTTGTCCTTCTTGACGCGCAGGTCGCGGTTGCGCTCGGCGTGGATGAAGATTTGCTCCTGGCCCTTTTTGTCCTCGAAGCGGAGTTCGTTGAAGCCGCCGCCGCCTTTGGACGAATTGGTTTTGATGGTGGTGCGGGTGGCATTGGCAGGGAGATCGTAGGGTGGCGTGGCCACGCCGTTATAGACCCGGCCGGTGATGATCGGGCGGTCGGGATCGGCCTCGATGAATTCGACGATGACCTCCTGGCCGATGCGAGGAATGGCCATGCCGCCAAAGCCACTGCCCGCCCAGGGCTGGGAGACGCGGATCCAACAGGAGCTGCCGGCGTCGGCCTTGCCGTAGCGGTCCCAATGGAATTGGACGACGACGCGGGCGTGCTTGTCCACGTAGATTTCCTGGCCGGACGGGCCGCAGACGGTGGCGGTTTGGGGGCCTTCGATCTTGGGCAGTGGCGTGGCGCGGGTGGGGCGGAAGGTGGCATCGGCGGGGATGCAGGAGAAGTCCAGGTCGAAGAAATTGCCGCCTGCGCTGCCACTGCCGTAGCCGCCCTCTGCGGCGGACCAATGCACGGAGGTGATGAGGTACTCGCGGTTTTGGTCGCTGAGCGGATGCGCATCCAGCTTGAACTTGCAGCCGCACTTGATGCCGATGATGTCGGTGCGGGCCTGGGCCGTCTCGCGGTCGGCGATGATTTCCTCCATCCGGAGGCGGGCGTAACGGTTGCCTTCACCGAGAGTCTCGTAGCCGCCGTGGTTGTCGTAGATTTCGTAGGGATTGGGTTTCTGCGGCTTGGGGGCGGATGAACGGGCGAGCAGGCGCTGGTTGGGATCGGGCGTGGGGGTGGTGAAATTGAAGTCGTTGTGGGCGAATTTGCCGGGCTTGACCTGTTTGGAGAAATTCCAGTCGGTGATGATGCCCTTGCGCTCGCGGGCCTCGGCGCCGCCGATGAACTTGATGGTTTCATGCTGGGGGTCTGGCTGGTGGCAGACCATGTCGTCGCAAAGGACCATCTTGTGGCTGCCATTGGCGTGCTCGAAGTAGTAGTAAATCCCCTCGCACTCCATCAGGCGGCTGACGAAATTGAAGTCGGTCTCGCGGTACTGAACACAGAACTCGCGGGGCTGGTAAGAGCCGCGCAGGTCCTTCCTGAAGTCGGAGAACCCGGCATCGCGGAACACCTCCTCAAGGATGTCCGGCACGGATTTGCCTTGGAAAATGCGGCAATCGGACGTGCGGGTGAGGAACCAGAGCCAGGGGACGAGGGTGGCGTGGAAGCGGGCCTGGCCTTCCGCCCCGTAGCCGCCGAAGGAGATGCTGGAGAAATAGCCGTTGAAATAGCGGGAAAAGGCGACACTGCCCTTGCGGTTTTCCGCCGCGTTATGGATGGCCAGGGTGGCGGCGGTGCCTAGCAGATCGTCCAGCTTCAGGTCACCCGTCTGGCTGGTGAACTCGAGGGTGATCTCGAACAGGTTGCCCAAACGCTCGTGGCCACTGGCTTGGGTGAGGATCAGCACGTCCTGGCCCAAACTGGTTTCCAACTGGAGATAACGAAGGGCTTGGCTGGGAATTGGCATGATCCGTAAGTGCTTGGCTGTTCACTAGCCCTGCGACCGGCGGACGGCAAGCACAAAAGTCCCGCGCGATCAAAAAGTTCAGGCGAAATGTGGGGGCATCCGGGCATGGCGGTGCCGGGGGCATCACGGTGCAGCCGCAGGGTTGGCAGACGGGGCGTGGGTGGCGGCTTGGCAGGCCACGGCAGCGTCCAGCAGGACGTTGGAGGCGAGGAGGACGAATGGGAGGGTATGGGACGGGGTGGTCGGGTGTGCTTAGCGCCGAGTCAAGCGCCCGCGCATGAAGTGCCAGGCAAAGAGGCCGATACTGATGACCACCATGGCGAGCAGGGCGAGCAACATCCATGGAGTCTGCTTGGGGACAACGACAGTGAATAGGTTATCCTTGGGTGCCTTACTGACGCCAAACTTCGCCGTCACAAGGTAAGTGCCAGGTTCAACTCCGGAAAAATCCAGGTGATTGTCATCGCTGTCCGTGGGAACCGTCTCACCGTCTCGGGTTACGATGGTGCCTCGCCACTCGAAGCCCGCCATCCCAGCATGGCTGGCCTTGAGGGTCAGGGAATGCGTTTTGTCCAACCGAATCACGTCCTTGACTGGGCGGTAATCTTTCCCGTCATAGACTGCCCAGACGGAGACCTCAGGAATAATGATCCAGAACCCGGCCGTGGTCGACTCGGAGGTCGGAACCAATTTCAGCGAGGCCGCCAGATGGATCGGCTTATTGCTCTCCGCGCCGTCCAAGAACGGGCCCAAGGTGAATTCCCCCGAGCCCTTGCTGACGCGAACTTTGTCCGTCCTTTCCCCGCTCCGGATTTCGACGTCATGGTCTTGGTGGGGCGGCGGATCAAGTTTGAGCGCGAATTTTTTCGTTTTGATTTCCGTGTTCGCGGCAATTTCGCAGGGCTTGCCTTCCGTTGCTTCCTTCAGTCCTTTGTCGTCGATAAGGATCTGCGATTTTCTGACCTCAAGGGTGGTTTTGGCTTCCTGACTTGGCCCGATTTCCTGGGGAACGCTCAGCGTCAGTTCAAAATGCCCCTCCGCGATGAAGTCCTTCATTGCAGGCTTTTCGAGCAACAATGCGAGGTCCAATTGATTCTTGGCCGTCAGCAAGCCGCAGCTTTCTTTCACCACCCGTTCCTTGCCGCTTTCACGATGGCCAATCTTGACTTCCAGTGACGCGCCCTCATCCAAGCCCTCCAGTGAAACCGGGATCGTCGGCGGCGCGTCGGGCAGAATCCACGGTTCTGGCATTTTGACAAATACCAGACTGCGTTTTACCACGGGAGAATACACCTTCACATTCACCGGCGTCTTCGCCTGGCCTCGGTAGATGAATTCGCCGAGCAACAAACCGTCGATCTTGTCGTTGAGAAATCGGATGTCCGCGATGTCCGCAGGTGAATATTTGTGATTTTTGGCCTGGGCACCATCGTTGAAAGGCTCATCGCCGCTCAGGACCTTGCTGTTTTTGGCTTCAAGGCCGTTGCCTTTCTTTGCATAGTCCTCGACGGGCCAATTGAGGCAATCCTCGTAGAAATCCGAGATCACAAGGAGATAGTACGGCGTCTTTGACGGTTTACTAAGAAACGTGCGTGCCACCTTGGCCTCGGCCAAGCTGATGTGGGTGGAATTGTCAGACGACTTGAAGGCTCCGGCTTCTAGCAACTTCCCGGCAATCTCAGCAGGGCTGCCAGTCGCGGGGCTGTTGAGTTTGGCAATGAGTTCCGTAACCCGCTCGTAGTTGCCCAAGCCGTTAATCACAAAGCTGGCGGACGCTTGCGCGAGCGGGTGGCATGCCCCGGGGGCGGCTGCCACCATCCTCTGGAGATTCAAGACCGCCGGGTCGGCTCCGCTGTCGGGGGCCTTGAATTGCCAGGCTTGGCGGCTGGCGTCATCGACTTTGCCGGTGACGAGTCCGGCGACCAACTTGAGCGCGCTATCGCGATTGGCCGCCTCCACCGACAGCGATTGATCGACCAGCACGACGATGTTTTTGGCCAAATCATCGGCGGCCGCCGCCCGGAGCGGCATGAAAACCAGAAGCAGGCAACAAAAAGACCCGGCTTGACGCCAACTGACTGAAGAAATTCCTTGATTGGAGCGTTGCATTTGCTAGGACACCGCCAGCAGTAATGTTTCCGGGGGCGGAAGGCAATGTCAAAATTCGAGAACAAGCACACTTGGGGAGTCCGGACAGCGGCCAGGCTGAGGGCGGTGCATGCCAGCTTTGCGGACACCAGCCAGGAGGAACGCAGCGGCTATCTCACGGATGAGATCGAGTATGCGCTGGAGGAGGCAAGTGCCATCCCCGGCGAAACCCGGCACTCCCTGCTGGAGGCCTTGGAGGCCTCGTTCCCGGTCTTTGGCTACGACCCGGTGGCACCGGCGGTCCCGGTGCCGGTCGTGACCGCAGCCGCACGCAAGGATCTTTCCCTCGGCGCGATGGTCGATAGAATCTGCGAAAATGCGCCGGAATTGACGCCGGTTCACCGGCAAAAGCTGGCGGCGTTGCTCGCGGATGGGGGGAATCAAAGCCCGGAGAACCCGGTGCCAAAGGCGGTGACCGACAAGCTGGTGTTCCCTGCCAGCCCGGCGGAACTGGAGGATTGCCTCAAGAGCCTGAATCAGTTGTGGCTCGAAATGGGCACTGCGGCCAGCGCCGGGCAAGTACTCAAACTCAACCGGCTGATCAAGATGCTCGGGATCTTGACCGGCGGGTTCCGGGACATTTATCGCTTCATGTGGCCGTATTGGCACGAAATGGCACCCCGTGAGCTGAATGCCCAGGTCTTCCCGGAATTCCCCGACGGGCTGGAAGCCGCGATCGAGAGTTTTGTCACGGGAGGCGAGGTCAATGGGGCGGCGTTTTACCAGGAAATCGAAAAGACCAAACGCATCCTGCTGTCCGTCCTGTTCGGGTTGCGCAAGGGTGCCGAGGAATACGGCAAGCTCTACGAAAGGAAATTCTCCGCTGAAGCGATTGCGGACACCGTCGCCCTGGAGGAAAGTGCGAGCGATGTCAGCAAAGTCAGGGAGCTGGGCCGCAAGTGCTGGGACAAATACACGCAGCTCACCAAACATCAGACGGCTGATGCCATCCATGACGCAATCGTCAAGAGCATTGCCGAGGCCGCCTTTACCCGCCTGAAACTCTCATCATAAGCCCCCAACCTCGCCACCATCATGTCCATTCCGCAAATCCACTGGCACGAAGGATTGTTCTTACAGCCGCATCATTTGCAGCGTTTGCAGAAGAACCTGCTAGACCAATTCGGTCAGGAACGGCACCTCAGCATGCCCTACGGTTACGGGGTGCTCGAAGCCCGCCTGTCGCTGGACGATCTCCAGAATCAACGGCTGCGCTTCCAGAAGCTCAAGGTGATCATGCCGGGCGGAGCCGTCTTGTCCTATCCCGAAAACACCATCCTGCCGAGCCTGGACATCCGGGATGCCTTTGCGCTGAACCCCAAAGGCTTCAATGTCTATCTGGGCCTGCCCCACTGGTTTGAGGCCCGCAGCAATACCGTCGAGGGCGAAATGTCGGTGGGAGTGCGAATCAAGCAACTCTATCGGGTGCCGCAACAGGTGCCCGACGTGATGGATGAGAACACCGGGGAAAATGCCCAGCCAATGCAATTCCGCTATTACAATGCCATGCTGCTGCTTGACTCGGACGATGACAGCGACATTGAGAAGATTCCGCTGCTGCGGATCGTGCATGACGTCAGTCGCGAGGAGCCGTTTCCGCGGCAGGATCCATCCTACGTGCATCCCTGCCTGCTGCTGAGTGGTTCCCCCACCCTGCGCGAGATGGTCAGGGACATCAGTTCGCAGGTCGAAGCGGTGCGCGAGCAACTGGCCAATATCGTGGCCCGGGGCAGTGAATCCCACACCGTGAGCCGCCTGCAACTTGAGCAAATCCTCAGGCTGCGCTGCCTCAACCGCTATGTGGCAAGAATGCCCGCCTTGCTGGCACTCGGCGAAGGCAATGCCAACGTGCCGCCGTTTGATGTCTATCAGGAACTGCAAACCCTGCTGGCGGACTTGATGGCCTTGTATCCCGAGCGGCTGCCCTTCAACCTGATCCCTTACAAGCACGAAAACCCCTACCCCTGCTTCCATGGCACCATCGCCCTGATCCGCAACTTCCTGCATGGCTCGGTCACCCCCAATTTCTGGGAGGTCAAATTCGACCCCGGCAAGGACCCCGGCACCCGGGTGGCCAAACTGGAGGAAAAACATTTCAGCCAACCGAATGCATGGTTCCTTGGCATCAAGACCACCTTGGAACCCAGCACCTTGGTGGAATTGGTCGAGGATCTGGATCAATTCAAGCTGATGCCAGCCTCGTTCATGGAGCGTGCCATCCGCGGCATCTCATTGAAAGAGGAACGCTTCCCGCCGCTGGAGTTGCCCGCGGAGAGTGGCAGGTATTACTTCCGTCTGAATGTGACCCAAAGCCGCCGGGTGTGGGAGGAGACGATGAAGGAACTCGAACTGGTCGTGCGCTGGAGCATGCAACGCGAGGTTTCCGATTTGCAAATCAGCTTGTTCATGACCATGCCCACCAGCAAGTAGTCAACCATCGTCTCTCATCACCATGGCTTTCAACAAAAAGAAGAAGGGCAGTGCCGGCGGCGACTGGGGCAGTGGCGATGATTTCTGGGGGGCCGCAAGCGACCTGCCGGACACCCCGCCAGCGCTGTCCCAGACCACGACGCAATACCTGCCCGCCGCGCCCCCCGCCGTCAAGCGTCCCTTGCTGGAACACTTGCAGCCATTGTTCCTCTATGTTTGCGAGCAACACCGCCTTGCCAAGGAGGCCAAAGGTTCTTCCACCGTTGCCTTTGAGTCGGTCAAGCAAACGGTCCTGGCCAAAATCGCGGCCATCGACAACGCCGCCAAATACGATCCGATGTTGCGGCAGCACCTCGACAAACTCAAACAACCGATCTACTGGTATCTCGACAGCACCTTCGGCTCGCCCGACAATGCCTTCCCGTTCCGGCAGAAATGGAACGACCAACGCCCGGCAGACTACGGCGCGGACGGCAACCTCTCCGGCGATGACGCGTTCTTTGACGAGCTGAACAAGGAGCTTGCAAACGATCCCAAGGATGAAAGCAGCAATGAACGGCTGGCCTTTTATTACACCGCCTTGGGCCTGGGCTTCACCGGCCGGTATTTCAAACGCAATCCGGACCATCGCAAGGAGTTGCAGGCCGCCATGCAGCGGCTCTATCCGCGGGTCTCCAAATATGTCGATGCCGATGCCAGCGGCAAGATCACTCCCGAATCCTACCGCTACACTGACAAGCGCGATTTCGTGGCCCCCTCGCGTGACAAGCCCATGATCTTCTTTGCTGCCTTTCTGCTGCTTCTGGGCAGCTTGATTTTCGGCTATATCTATTGGTATCAGGAAAAGACCAAACCCTTGCGAGAGGCCATCCACCGGCTTCAGCAGCAGGATGCGTCCTCAAAACCAACCCGATCTTCCGGCTTATGAACATTTTCAAGAAGATTCCGGCGTCAATGACCGGGTTGCTGGTGGTCATGGGGGTGCTGGCACCGCTACTCATGCTGGGCGCGGCCTCCAATCCCAAGATGATCGCTGTGTGGACCATTCTGTACATCGCCATTGGTGCCATTGCAGGCCTGGGGGTGTTCCTCTTTGAGCGCAGCAACCAAGCCAAGGCCAGCGATTTCGCCAAGAGCGTGGAAACCAATGCCGCCAGTGCCGAGGGCCTCAAGGATCCCCAGAAAATCGCGCAGATGGACCACATGCGCAAGGAGTTCCAGCGCGGCATCGACATCTACAAAAAGCACGGCAAGGACCTCTACAGCCTGCCCTGGTATGTGGTCGTGGGCGAATCCGAGTCCGGCAAGACCGAGATGTTGCGCCGCAGCGAGATTGGATTCCCCGACAAATTGCAGGATCGTTGGCAGGGCTCGGGCGGTACCCTGAGCATGCACTGGTGGTTCACCAGCAAAGCGGTCATTCTCGATACCGCCGGCCGCCTGTTCGTGACGGAAGGCGCGGAAACCGGTCAAAACCAATGGGTCAACTTCCTCCAGATGCTCAAACGCAACCGCCCGGATTGCCCGATCAACGGGTTGCTTCTGGTCATCCCCTCCAACCGCCTGCTAACTCATCCGGATCCCGAACTGGAAACCGCCTCAATGGTCAAGCTTGATGAAAATGCCGGCCAGATCGCCCGGCAAATGGAGACGTTGCAGGCCGAGTTGGGCGTGCGCTTCCCCGTCTATATCCTGATCACCAAGATGGACAAGCTCAACGGCTTCCGCGAGTTCTTCGGGAAAATCGACAAACCGGAGGACCGCTATCAGATCATGGGCTGGTCCAACCCGGCCCCCTTGGGCGACACCTTCGAGGCCCAGTCCGTCGCGGAATACCTCCACTCCGTGGCGGACCGGCTCAAGCGCCGGATGATGTCCGAACTGCGCCACGTCGAGCCTGAGGAATTGAACGGACTGCGGATCAATGAAGTGGACGGTCTCTTTGCGTTTCCCTCCGCCTTTGAGTCCATGAGCCCCAAGCTCACCCGCTACTTGCGCCATGTCTTCGCCACGGATGAATGGTCGGCCAAGCCACCCTTCCTGCGCGGCATCTATTTCACCTCCGCCCTGCAGCAGGGCAAGGTGCTCGACGAGGCCCTGGCGGCCGCCATGGGCGTGCCATTCGACAAAATGGACAACTCGCAACAGGATGACGGCCTGTCGCTCTCCAAGCACCGCACCTTCTTCGTCAGGGACCTGTTTCTCGATAAGATCTTCAACGAAAAAGGCTTGGTTACCAGTGCGGGAAAAATCCAATCGCAACTCAGTGGCTGGAAGCTATGGCTCCCCGCCGTGGTCATCTTCATGCTGGCCTTGTTCGGCTTGCTCGGTTGGTGGACCATGAGCCAGAGTGATGAGGCGAAATTGTGGAAACCGGTCTGGAAAACCGAGGAAGGCATCCCGGGAATTCGAATCCGGCCCTTGGTCACCTTCGATAAAGAAGTACTCGTTGGTGCGCCGCCAGAGAAAATTAAGGAGCTGCTCCGCACCCTTGATGCCTTGGGACCCTGCGTGAAGGGCAACCCGAAATTCGGCTGGGTGTTTACGCCGGCGCAATGGTTCGAGCGTGATCTGTCCAAGAAGAACCGCCAGTCACTTTACGCCGACGCGGTGGCAGAAGTACTGACGGCTGTCGAGAATGCCATTATCGGAAAACTCACCGCCGACCTGCAACACTCAGACAAGGCTCCCGACAACTGGAACAACGGCGAATGGCAGGCCCTGCATGCCCTGATGATCCTGCAAAATGGCGCTCACTGGGACGCCGGGAAAAAGACGGTGTCGTTGCAGGGCGAAGATGACACCCCTTGGCCGACCGCAGAACTCCTGGAGACCTTGTTTCATTACGCCGCAGTCGGCAACAACAAGGACTCCCAAAAGAGCTTTGCCGCAGTCGTTCAGAACTGCATCGGCCACGCCGTCAAATTGCCCGACTCCGCTTTTGTGGAGCATTTGTCCGCCCGCCAGCATGTCAAGGAGTTGACCGCTCTGCTCGGCACTACCCTCCCGGTTTCAAAGCTCGAGAATCAAAGGAAGTTCATTCAAGACCTCAACGATTTCCATGAGCTTTTCACCAAAACCATGGGATACGAGTCCGCCAATATCGAGCGACTGGCGGAACTGGCCGCCGCCGCGCTGAAGCAAGGCAAGCTGGAGTCATCCCCAGCCGCCCCCGCCGAGTCCCGGAATCTAGCCGTCAGCCGCGAAGAGCTGCTGCATGCCGTGGTGAGCAATTCCCAGCTTGCAAAGGCTTATGGCTTCGATTCCCTCACCAGGGTCGGAGACCTGAAACTGAAGGACGGTGCCGATGCGTTGGTCGCTCAAGACAACCGCCTCCTGAAGCAGGTCGCCGCGACCCTCGAAATCATCAAGCCAAATTCCAGCACGACCCTCAGCTCTAGCAATATCGGTGATTTCGTCTCGCTCACGCCGGAAGCAGATGCTCAAGCGGCTGAGGACCCGCACGCCAAAGCACGCAAGGACATCCTCAAAAGACTGGCTGACCTGAAGAAAGCCTGGTTCAAAGACGAGTTTTTTCCAAAACAGTTCTATCGCTACCTCAAGCTGCCGATCGCTAGCGATGCCCCAGTGGGAAGCGACGAAGAACTGCTGACCTTGTGGGAACTCACCACGCTCGCGGATCAATGGGGCGTTTCCGACGAGAGGCTTCCCAGCCTGAAAAAGGCCTTCGACTATTTCTTCGTTTCCGAGAAAATCACGGAACTCGGCATCGCGGGGGCACTGCGTCCGTGTGTGATCAGTATCGTCAAAATAGAAGGTGATGCTGCAAAGTATGTCATCAAGGCCGGGGCTGAGCAAATTGCCGAGTTCAATCTGATGGCCAACCTGAAGCCCGGCACCCTAACCGGTCCAAACTTGGAATTGAGCTTTTTCAAGAATGGCACGCCTGACGGCAAATTGGCACCATGGACCTTGGTGAAAGCGATCAAAGTCGGCACCCAAAACCCATGGCGCCACACCACTCCCTCGGGCGCCAGTTACGACATTCTCATCAAGGACAGAGGTTTCGACAACCTCCGCCAGTGGCCCAAAATAGAGGCGTTCAAACCCAAACCCTAACCCGCCATGCTCAACGAATCCGCAGAAGCCGTCTTCCAGGAAACTAACAGCCGCCTGCATCTGGCGCTGTTCGGCAAGCATCCGGGGTGGAACGATCACATGGAGGATCTCGGGCTGAGCACTCCGTCACTGCTCGAATTCAAACGCCGCGTGTACTACGAAGGCATCAGCGGACGGCTGGATTGCGGCGCGTGGCGCAACCTCGCCCCTGAAGGCCGCATCGAAGCCTTCGACCATGAATTGCTGTGGACCGGACCGACGGGCGTCATCTTCGCCATCCTGTGGCATTCCACGGACGGCGGCGGCAGGGCCGCTTACCCAATGGTGGCTGCCGCGCATTTTCTAACTGGACGATTGCCGGCGAAAGTCGAGCCGGTGTTCGACGCCCTGCAACTCGTCGCCGACGAGTGCCGGACGGCTCCGGACCGGGACGCCGTCAAGGCCGCCCAAGCCCGCGGCTCGGAACGCCTGATCCAGACCGCCCGCGCGCTGGTGCCCATGTCCTCACAAACCTGGAGCCGCGAGGACCGGGAAAACTTCATCAACCATGCCAGCTTTGGGGAGGGCGGGGACGGTTTCACCCGGCTGTTTTACGCGCTGACCGAGTACCAGAACCTGACTCCCGCCGCCAAACACACCTTTTGCTACCGAGTCACCGACGGCGGGGCCGGCCCGGAAGCCATCGCCCTGTGGCAGACCCTGATGCGGGCCCAAATGGAGGCTTCCCACAGCCTGCTGGCCATGCGTTGCCGCCACTGTCCCTGGGTGGATCTGTTGGCCGGCGAATTCCCCGCCGAGGAGTTTTTCCGGCTCAAGGCCAAGGCCAGCGAAATCCCGCTCGTCACCGACGTCCCCTACAGCGTGCCGGAAGAACTCAAGGAGCAGACCCGCATGGTCCTCGAAAGCTTCCTGGACACGCCCGAATTGATGCCAAAACTCGACGCCTGCGGGTCCGCCGGGCCAGGTCAGCGCACCCTCGGTTCGCTGCTGAGCAAAATTTTCCGCACCAAGTCGTGATTTCGCGCTTATTTCCTTGACGTCCGCCGCCCCAGCCTCTTTTGTTAGCCCGGTTGCAGTGAATAACTTGTCTGTCATATTGGCCCCGGTCACGCAGGAAGCCCCCTGCGGCGATAACCTGTATGAAGACATGGGCTACGAGATCCAATTCGCCCGCCTGGTGAATGCCGGGCTTGGCGTCGCGGCGGAATCTTTTGTGGACGGGCAGCAGGTCGCCTCAGCAACCCCGTCCGGTCAACTCGCCTGGGCTGAATTGCAGGACCTGCTGGTGGATTTGTTCCGCCAGACCAAGCACCTGGACATGCTGTACCTGCTGGCCCTTACGCAAGGGAACCTCCATGGCATGGCCGGCCTGGCGGAGGGTCTCGACCTCACTAACCATCTGTTGGCCCGGCAGTGGGAGACCCTCCATCCCGCCGAATCCGAGGGCGACTACGAATTCCGGCAGTACTGCCTGAGCAAGATGGATGCGGCGGATTTTGCCAATGCGCTCGACAGCATGGTCATCGCGGATGGCCGACAATTGGGCAGACACACGTTGGGGGCCTGGCTGGCGGCCCAGCAAGCCACTGCGGATGAGCTGAAGACCATCGAACAGGCGCTGATGGAAACCATCAAGGACAAGCCCGCCTTCTATGACGAACTCGCCGCTCAGATGAATGAGTTGCTGGAGTCCATCCAGCGCCTGACACTGACGGTGAAAGACCATTTCGCCAGTTTCCGCCTCAATTTCAAGCACCTCAAACTCAAACTGGCGGAAATCGCCCGGATGATCTCCGGCTTCAGCAATGTCGCCATCGCCGGCATCGAGGGGGCCGGCTTGCCGCCGGGCAATGCCGCCACCAACGCGCCGGCGGGCAGTTCCGTCCCGGACCAGATCAACAGCCGGGAAGACGTGGTGAAAACCCTCGCCAAAATCATCCTGTTCTACCACAAGCACGAGCCCACCAGTCCGGTTCCCATCATGCTCGAAAGAGCCCAACGCGTGGCCACCATGAATTTCAAGGAAATCGTCCAGGAATTCAACCTCACCGGCTCGCCCTCGATTCAGGAGGTTCTCGGGTGGCGAACCGACAACTCATCATTCTAACCAACCAACATCAAGACCATGCCCAAACCATCCAAGAGTTCGCAGAAACTGTTACCCCGCAAGCCGCGGGTGCAAATCGAATACGACGTCGAGGTCGGCGGGGCCATCCGCAAGACCGAACTCCCGTGGGTTACCGGAGTGATGGCCGACTTGTCCGGCGACAATGCGGGCACGCTCAAGGAACTGAAAGATCGCAGCTTTGCCGACGTGGACGCCGAGAATTTCAATGCCTATCTCAAGAGCCAGACGCCGCGGGTCAATTTCGCCGTGGATAACCTGATCTCCGGTGACGGGCGCATGGGAGTGGATGTCACCTTCGAGAAACTGGAGGATTTCACCCCCGATCAATTCGCCAGGAAAGTGGGTGCGGAAATCGAAGAGATCAAGCTCACCAAGGTCAAGGAAGGCAAGACCGAGTTCTATCAAATCAAACAGGACGGCCCCATGTCACTCCAGCTCGGTGAGACCTGTGACTTGCTCGACAAGCTGGCCTCGGAGGAATACGTCGGAATGAAATTGGGGGAAAAGGCCGCGAACCTGGAAGTCATGCTCATCCCGGATGCGAAAGACCCCAACCAATCGGTGCTGCGCATCACCAAAAAGGGCCATCTTGCCAAGTTGCTGGATGCCCGCAACCAACTCAAGGAGCTGCTCATCAAAGTGGACGGCAAATCCAACGTGCAGAAGGTTCTCGATGAAATGCTCACCGACCCCACCCTCATGCGGGAAATCGTGGACGACAACCACTGAGCAGCCGCCAACCGCCCCATCCCATCATGAGCACGCAATCCAAAACAGAAACCTCACAAGGTCAAACCACCACCACCGAACCAGGCAGTTCGCTTGACCGCCTGCTGTCGGTGGTTGACAAAATGAAGCCGTCCAACGACCTTGCGCGGAAGGAAATCCAGGGTGCCGTCACCACCCTCTTTGAACATATTCTTGATGACTATGAATCCATCTCGAAGGACTCGCCGGAGGTCTTGGATAAGATCGAAAAAGTCATTGCCGAGATTGACCGCCGCCTGACCAACCAGATGAATCTGATCATTCATCACGAGAAATTCCAGAAACTCGAGGGAAGCTGGCGCGGGCTCCATCACATGGTGGCCAATACCGAGACGAGTGACATGCTCAAGATCAAGGTTTTCAACGTCGCCAAGAGCGAGTTGGTAAAATCCTTCAAGGGGAAATTCGTGGCCGGCTGGGATCAAACCGATATTTTCAAGAAAATCTACGAGGAAGAATACGGCACGCCCGGCGGCAAACCCTTCGGCGTGTTGATCGGCGATTACGAGTTTGGACCCTCTGGTCAGGATGTCCAGGTGCTGCGCGGCATGTCCAAGGTGGCCGCGACGGCCCATGCCCCCTTCCTCGCCTCCGCGTCCTCGGAGTTGTTGGACATGCAGAGTTGGACGGAACTCAACAATCCCCGCGACCTCCGCAAAGCCATTGATACCAAGAACCACATGGCCTGGAACAGCTTGCGTGAAGATGAGGACTCCCGCTATCTCGGCCTCACCATGCCCCGCTTCCTGTCCCGCGTGCCTTACGGGGCCAAGACCGAGCCGCTTGAGGCCTTCGATTTTGAGGAAGCCACCGATGGCAGTGATCACAGCAAATACTGCTGGTCCAACGCCGCTTATGCCTTTGGGGCCAACATCAACCGTGCCTTCTATGAAAATGGCTGGACCACTCAAATCCGCGGCCTCGAAAGTGGCGGCATCGTCGAGAATCTGCCCTGTCATGTGTTTCCCACCGACGACGGCGGACTGGATGCCAAATGCCCCACCGAAATTGCCATCACGGATCGGCGGGAAAAGGAATTGGCGGATATCGGCCTGATCCCCCTTTCCCACTACAAGAACAGTGACTACTCCTGCTTCTTCGGCGCCCAGTCGCTGAAAAAGGCGGCCCAATATATGGATGCTGATGCGACCGCCAATGAAGCCCTCTCCTGCCGCCTGCCCTACTTGTTTGCCACCTGCCGCTTCGCCCATTATCTGAAGTGCATGGTGCGCGACAAGGTGGGCAGATTCATGGAAGCTTCGGATATGCAAATCTGGCTCAACAAGTGGATCACCAGCTATGTGGTCGATGGCGGCGACGAAGTGGTGAAAGCCCAGAAACCGCTCAAGGATGCCCGCGTCGAAGTGACCTCCATCGAAGGCGATCCCGGCAATTACCGGGCCGTCTTCTACCTCCGCCCCCATTTCCAATTGGAAGGACTGACCGCGTCGCTGCGCCTGGTCTCCACCATGAAACAAAAAGGATGACGTTTTTGTGCTTTACCGCACAAATGACCAAGCAACAAACCAAACAACCAACCAACTAACATTATGGCATTTGACGCATATCTGAAAATCGATTCAATCCCGGGCGAGTGTACTGACGAAGGTCACAAGGAATGGATTCAGCTCCTGGCTTTCAACCACGGAGTGGCCCAACCCCATGCCACCGGCGTTGCCGGCGGCGGTTCACGCGGCGGAGTGGAACGTTGCGATCACCATGACTTCACGGTCGTGAAGTACATTGACAAGTCCACTCCGAAACTCAATTTGCACTGCTGCAATGGCAAGAACCTGCAAAAAGTGAAAGTGGAGATCTGCAAGCAGTCGGACAGCAAGACCGCTTACATGACGTATGAGTTTGAAACCTGCCTGATTCGCTCCGTGACCATTTCCGGCAATCCTGGCGGTTCGGGTGACGTCCCCACCGAGCATGTCAATTTCTCGTATGCCAAAATCGACTGGAAATACACCGAGATTGATCCCAAGAGCAATCAGCCCAAAGGCAACACCCAGTCCTACTGGGATATGCTGACCAACAAGGGCGGCTGAGCATAGCCCTGCCGCATGCCATGAGTGCCTTGTCCAAGATCAATGACTTGTTGCTGGAAGGGCAACTCATGGCTGCGGTGGAACTGTGCAAACAGTCCGTAAGAAACCAGCCCTCCAGTATTGAGGCACGGGTGGCACTCTATGAGCTGTCGGTGTTTCTGGGGGAGTGGGATCGCTGTCAGAATCAGGTGGAAACCATCATGACTCTTGGCGGCGATCCCTTGCACTGGCTGGGACACCTGGCCAATATTCATGCCTCCCGGGCACGGTGCCAGTGCTGGCTGGGGTGCCAGCGGCCACCAGTGGTGGGAGTTTGCGATGACGCCGAGCAAGCGATGTTCGCCGCGTTGTGGGATGCCATCGTCCAGGCTGCGGCCGGAGACACTTCCCTGACCGAGGCCCATGTCGCAGAGCACGGCGGCATGGTGTTTGGGCCGGGCAAACTCAACGGCGTGGAATTCGCGGAAATCTCCACCATCGATTCCCGCTTGCCCGGGGTGATGGAAATTTCGGACGGCGGCGAGTATGCCTGGTTATGGCTGGGCGCGGTGTCCCGGATCGAAATGCAGGGTGGGGCCAAGAACCTTGCGGAAATTGCCTGGATTCCCGCCCGGGTGTTCCTGGGCAATGGGGAGGTCAAGGCGGTCAGCATCTTTGGTCTCTATCCTGGGACAGAGCAATCCGCCAATCCCCTGGTCATGCTGGGCAAGGACACGGAATGGGACGAGACCCATGAAACCCTGTCCTTCGGCAGAGGCGGACAATTGCTCTATGCGGACGAGCGCCCGATCCCCTTCCAGCAGATCCGCCTGATTGAATTTGATGGCGACCCTGCGGCGGAGTCACCGGAAACGGAGTCGTTGGCGTGAAAGGAGTGGCCGTATTTCCCAGCGTCTTCGGCCGGCTCTTCAGCTCGGGAAGCAGCAATCCGCATGCGGTCGGCATCTCCATGAAAACCTATCGCAGTCAGGTGATGCGGGATTTGCGCTGGCTGCTCAACTCACGCTGTCATCCCCGAGGTTCGCTGGTTCACGCCTACCAGCAGGTGGCATCATCCACGGTGAACTATGGCCTTCAGGACATGGTGGGCTCGTTGGAATCACAAGTTGAGGCGGAAGACATGGTCCTCGCAGTCAAGACCGCCATCATCCGGTTTGAGACCCGGATTATCGCCAGTTCCGTGGTCGTCTCATTGGTGGGCGGCATCCACGCGTTCAACGCGGATTTCTTCGCGTTGGAGATTCAGGGGGATCTCTGGGCGCTGCCGGTCAATGAACCGCTGACCTTGCGCTCGCTGTGGAATGGTGTCGCCGGACGGTGGCTGGTGGAATGAAGATGGATTATGAACGAAACATTTCTGAAGTTGTATGAAGAGGAACTGGGGCATATCCGTGATCTCAGCGCGGATTTCGGCAATCAATATCCGAAAATCGCCGGCCGCCTGGGACTCTCACGGGAAGAATGTGATGATCCGTTTGTCGAAAGAATGATCGAAGGCTTTGCCTTCCTTGCGGCACGGGTTCGCACCAAGCTCGATGCCGAATACAGCAATTTCTCCGAATCCCTGCTTGAATCGGTCTATCCCCAATTGCTCGGTCCGGTGCCCTCCATGACCATTGTGGAATTCAAGCCCGATGACAAACTGGCGGGCTCCTTCGTGCTGCCGCGCGGCAGCACGATGACCAGCCACCTTGGAGCCGATGAGGACAGCCGCTGTGAATTCCGCACGGCCCATGAGATTGTGCTCCAACCCCTCAGGATCAGTCATACCGAGAAGGCAAAATACTATCTGCGGGATGTTGACGCGCTGCGGTTGCCGGCCAGCAGCAATGCCAAGGCTGCGATCAAGGTGCGCTTCGAGCACTCCCAGGCTGGCAAGACCATCAGTTCATTGGAGGATTTCGAGGCGCTGTCCCTGCACCTCGCCGGCAACATGGATGCCGCCGGGGCGATTTACGAGGAGTTGTTTGCCCATTGCACCCATGTCTATCTCAGACCCGTGATGTCCGGCATGACCATTCCCAGCGGCAAGCTGTTGCCAGTGAATGACGGTCAGCTCAAGCTGACTCCGGTGGGATTCTCCGCCGCCGAGTCGCTGCTGCCGGCGGATGCCAGAAGCTTTGACGGATACCGGCTGCTGCGTGAGTATGCCATCCTGCCGCAGCGCTTCATGTTCTTGAAACTCCACGGCCAGGGGCTGAAGGAGTTCACCGCTCAGTGTGACCAGGCGGGATTCGATCTGATCTTCCTGTTGGACCGGACCCGGGAAGAGTTGTCCCGTTATGTCGATGGCCAACGCTTCAAATTGCATGCGACGCCAGCCATCAATTTGTTTCAGCGCCGCGCTGACCAAATCCAGTTGAGCGAGCGTTTCGACCGCGCCCATGTGGTGATCGACAAGACCCGCCCGCTGGCCTATGAGGTCTATCAGGTTTTGTCCGTGAACGGGACCGGCGATCAATTGTCCACCCGGCGCAAATTCGAGCCGTTTTATCGGAACTCCAACGACCAGGCCGCCTCCCGGAATTTCTACACCGTGCATCGGGAAAAGCGCAACTTGACGCATCGGGAAGCCCGTTTCGGCTCGCATTTCGACTACACCGGCTCGGAGGTATATCTCTACTTGGTGGACGCCGCGCAAACCCTGCAGCAATCCGAGATTTCCGCCCTCTCGGTCACTGCGCTTTGCACCAACCGCCACCTCGCGCTAACCATTCCGATCAATCAACACGCCACGGATTTCTTTGTGGATGCAGGCATCCCGGCGAGCGGCGTCAAATGCCTGATTGCCCCCACCCGTCCCGTGCATTCCCCAGCGGAGGGGGCGATGGCCTGGCGGCTGATCAGTCAACTCTCCCTCAACTATCTCTCGCTGGTTGATAATGACCAGGGGGCGGCCGCCCTGCGTGGCATTCTGGAGCTTTATACGGAGCATACCCCGGAGGATTCCAGTTACTGGACGAAGGCCCTGATCGGAATCAAATCCCGTCCCATCGTGCGCCGTCATCTGGCCGCCGGTCCGGTGTCATTCATCAGGGGGCTTGAAGTGACCATTCTGATGGACGAATCGCGGTTGGCTGGACACAGTGCCTACACCCTCGGGGCCATGCTGGCGCATTTTCTCGCGCGGTATGTTTCCATCAATTCGTTTGTGGAAACCGTGGTGGAAACCACCCGGCGGGGAGATCTCGGGCGCTGGCCGGGACGACCGGGATCCCAACATATACTGTAATTCATGGCCAAGGAGAAACATCCCGTGAGCTATCCGCTGTCCCTGGAGCAGGTTCCGGAGACCGCAGCGGCTTGCCAGGAGGATTTTTTCCGCAGGGTGCGGCGGATCGATGCACTCAACCCCACGCACCCGCGTACCGGCCATGCCGTGGTTCCCCGAGACGAGAAAATCCGGTTTCGCCAGATTCCTCATTTGCATTTCGCCCCGTCGTCCATCGGCAAGATCGAGTATCGCCACGACGAGAACGGCACCCGGACGGTCGAGGAGATCATGGTGTATTTCATGGGCTTGCTTGGCGTCAACGGCCCGCTGCCAACGATCATCAGCGAGGTCATTTTGGCCAGAGCCAAAGGGGTCCCTCACCCCGACATGGAGGAACCGCATGGCGGCGAATCCGCCTTCCGCGCGGATGCCGGGCCGGCCGCCTTTGTTGACCTGTTCAATCACCGCTTCATCTCGTTGTTCTATCGCGCCGCCGTGTCATCCAACAAGGCGGTGGACTTCGACCGTCCCGAGGAATCCCGGTTCCACACGTTTATCGGGAGTTTCATCGGCCTGGGCAGCGCAACCACGCAGAACCGGATGGGCATTCCGGATACCGCCGCCCTCTACTTCTCCGGCCATTATGCCTGCCCCACCAAGCACGCGGAAGGGCTTTGCCAGATGATTGCCGACTATACCGGGGCCAAGGTCGAAATCCAGGAGAACCTCGGGCATTGGGTGCCGGTACCACTGGAGAATCACACCACTCTGGGAATCAACCGCAACGCCGGTTGCCTGGGCAGCAGTGCCATGCTCGGCTCGCGATACTGGGATCGGACGATGAAATTCCGGTTGAAAATCGGTCCCTTGACACTTCCCGAGTACCAGGGGTTTTCGCCCGACGGACACTTGGTAGAGGCGATCAGAAGCATCATGTTGCTCTATTGCGGACGTGAATTCCACGGCGAGGTGAATCCGGTGCTGCAACAGGCTGAAGTCCCCGAATGCCGGCTTGGCCGGAATTCAAGGCTCGGATTCACTGCCTGGCTGCTCAGCCAAGCGGTCCCCTCCGACGCCACCGATTACATCATCTCCATCATTCGATAAGCACCTGCCATGAAAGCACAAACACCCTCATTCTATTTCAAGAAACTCAATCCCGTAGCCTACGAGGCCATGGACCGGGCCACCGACTTATGCGTCAAACGCACCAATCCGGAGTTGGAGGTTGCGCACTGGTTGTTCACGCTTAATGACAACGATAACAACGACTGCCATAAGATAGCCACCTTTTTCGGGATGGAAAAGGCGCGGCTCCATGCCGATCTCGTGCGAGCGCTGGACTCCCTGCCGCGGGGTGCCAGCCGGGTCTCCAGCCTGTCGAAGCTTCTGATAGACGCGCTGGAGTTAGGCTGGGTGACCTGTTCCCTGGGGTTTGGAGATAACATGCTGCGCACGGGGCATGTGCTCATGGCGCTGGCCAAGAACAACACCCTCAAAACCTATTTGGGAGGGCTCTCCGGTGAATTCCGCAAAATCAATGTCGATACCCTGGAGCAGCAGTTCCAGACCATCACCGATGGCTCGGCGGAAAGCACCGCCGCCAAGTCCGCGGCCGGATCCGAGGTCGAGCAAGCCTACCATGATACCGGGAAATCGGCCTTGGAGCGCTTTGCGGTGGACCTAACCGAACGTGCGCGCAACGGGGAAATCGACCCCGTGCTATGCCGCGACGATGAAGTCAGACAGATTGTGGATATTCTCATGCGGCGGCGGCAGAACAATCCGCTGCTGGTTGGCGAAGCGGGAGTGGGGAAGACCGCAGTGGTGGAAGGCTTTGCCATCAAGCTCGCGACGGGGGAGGTGCCGGACGCGCTCAAGGACGTGAGTTTGCGATGCCTTGACATCGGTCTGCTGCAAGCGGGAGCAAGCATGAAGGGGGAGTTTGAGGAACGCCTGCGCAACGTGATTGATGAAGTGCAAAAGTCCCCGCAACCCATCATTCTGTTCATTGATGAAGCCCACACCCTGATCGGGGCGGGCGGCGCCGAAGGTGTCGGCGATGCGGCCAACTTGTTGAAACCGGCACTGGCACGCGGCACCCTGCGCACGATCGCCGCCACTACCTGGGCGGAATACAAGAAGCACATCGAGAAGGACGCGGCACTTACCCGTCGTTTCCAGCCGGTCAAGGTGGAGGAACCCACCGAGACCCAATGCTGCCTGATGCTCCGCGGGGTGGTGGGCGTTCTTGAAAAACACCACCAGGTGGAAATCCGGCACGCGGCGGTAACCGCTGCGGTCAAATTGTCCAGCCGCTACATCCCTGCCAGACAGTTGCCCGACAAAGCCATCAGTCTGCTGGACACTGCCTGCGCGAGGGTGGCACTCAGCCAAAGTGCCGTGCCTGCGGCAATCGAACGCAGCCGTGAAAAAATCGCCCATCTCGAAATGGAATTGGCGATCCTGGAGCGGGAAGCGCTCGCCGGCAGGCCCAATCAGGAGGCGATGGATCACGCGGCGTCGGCACTGGCCGCCGAGCAGGCGGCCTTACCCGTCGTGGAAGGACGCTGGCAGGAGGAAAAGGACCTGCTGACCGCCATTCTGGCAGCTCGTTCGGCCGCCCGCGATGGCAGTGGCAATGCCGATGCCGTGGTCGCCCTTGAAGACCAACTCGCGGCGCTGCAAGGTGACGCTCCATTGATGCAAACGTCCGTGGATGAGGGCGCGGTCGCACAGATCGTCGCGGATTGGACCGGCGTGCCGGTGGGCAGGATGGTGCGCAACGAAATCGAGTCGGTCTTGAATCTGGCACAACGGCTCACCTCGCGAGTTGTCGGCCAGGACCATGCCCTTGAAATGATCGCCAAGCGCGTGGTGACGTCCCGGGCCGGCATCGACAACCCGGCCAAGCCGATCGGGGTGTTCATGCTCGCCGGCACCAGTGGGGTTGGCAAGACGGAGACGGCGCTGGCGCTGGCCGAAGCACTCTACGGCGGGGAAAGCAATCTGATCACCATCAACATGAGTGAATTCCAGGAAGCCCACACGGTTTCCACCCTTAAAGGAGCCCCCCCGGGATATGTGGGATACGGTGAAGGTGGGGTGCTGACCGAAGCCGTGCGCCGCCGACCCTACAGTGTGGTCTTGCTGGATGAGGTTGAAAAGGCCCATCATGATGTCCACGAACTGTTCTTCCAGGTGTTCGACAAGGGCAGTATGGAAGACGGCGAAGGACGGCGCATCGACTTCAAGAATACCATCATTCTCCTGACCAGCAACGTGGGCAGCGACTTGATCATGAGCCTCTGCAAGGATCCGGAGCTAAGCCCTGAGCCGGACGCCCTCGCCGAAGCCCTGCGCAAGCCCTTGTTGGAGGTGTTTCCCCCCGCATTGTTGGGAAGATTGGTCACCATCCCGTATTACCCGCTGAATGACGCCACCATGCGCATGATTATCCGGCTGCAATTGGACCGGATCAGGAAACGGATGGAGACCCAGAAGAAGATTCAGTTCCACTACGGCGATGACATCGTCGATCACATCCTGTCCCGTTGCAAGGAAGCCGAAAGCGGCGGCCGCGTGGTGGATGCCATCCTGACCAACAGCATGCTGCCTGACATCGGCCGCAGCCTGCTCGAGGCGCTCTACCGCGGTGATGAGGTGAGGCAAATCACGGTGCAACTGGCGGATGGCAACTTCACCTATGAGTTTGCGTGACGCTTCAGGTGCTTTGCAGCAGGGCCTGCAAGTTCTTTTTTGAAGCTTCATGCCCGGCAATCTCTCCCTGCTTGAAATAATGGCGAGCCATGGCGGGATCCTTGCGGATGCCAAACCCTATCGCAAAGCACACGCCAAGGTTGTTGGAAGATGTATAGTAGTTCTCATTGCACTTTTTCGAGCGGTTCCATGAATCCACAAACAACTGGAAAGCCCGCTTTTCATCGGCTTCGATACCCACGCCCTGAGCGCAGCACTGCGCCAGCAGATCCGTGGCTTTATAGTGCCCCTTCCCATGGGCCTGCTCCAGCAGTTGAATCGCCAAGGGCAGCTTTTCATGCAACGGTTTTTCGCGCAAAATCAATGCCGCCATGCGATAATGAACATCCAAGTCCGTGTTGTTGTGGTAGTCCAGGGATGCCTGATAGAATTCCAGTGCCCTGGCACTGTCTTCGCCCACGCCGTCGCCCCCCTGCTCGTAGATGCCTGCAATATAGAAATAGCTTTCGGCAAGTCCCGCCTCCGCGGCATTTCCCAGCCAGCCCAGGGCTTCCGCCGGACTGGTCTTGGCCAGGCATTTGCCGAGCCGCAGGCCCGCACGCTGGCACCCCCGGTTGGCCAGGATTTCCATCCCTTGCAGGAAATCCGAGTTGCTGCCCAGTTCATCCTCAGCTTGGTCCGCAATCAGATTGCCCCATGCCAACACCTGCTCCCGTGGCTGATAGTCATCCGGCATCATCACGGCCAGCCGGACCGCGCCCAAATAGTCACCCGCCTGCAACAGTGGTTCGATTTCCCCCTGGTAGTCCAGCGCAGTCGGGCCGCCGGGGCCATCCTGATGGGCTTGCTGGTAGGGAGGCTCCCCCTCCACCGGGCGTGGTTTGGCCACCAAGGTATAGGGCGATTTTGGCGGCAGCATCGGACCCAGGAGCTGCTCGCGGGAACCCGCCAGATCATAGCCAAACGGAAATGAGTCTGCATCGAGCAAGCGTTGCGTGAGAGCCTTCCAGGCCTTCTCCTGATTGCCCAATTGTTTCCAACTGGCATTGGGACAGCGCAAGGCAGCATCCACCGCATCGACCGGTTTGTCCAACGCACAGGCCAATTGATAAATCAGCAGGCCCAGGTCTTGGAAATCCTTGCGCTTCAACTCGGCTCGCCGGGTTTCCGCCGTTTCCTGCAAATCCAACAGACACACCTGCGCCTCCACCACGCGCATGGAGCTGAAGCCGACGTTATGAATGGTGACCGCGCCGTGCGGCTGATTCACGTCACCTTGATGAAGAAATGCCAGTGCCGCCCAGATCTGCTCAACGATCCGAAACAAAACGCCGTGATTCGGGCTCACCTGCTTTTCGATCAAATGATACAGCGTGAGCGGATAGTACGGCCGCACTTGATAGATGGACTTGCCGCAATGGCCGAACTCAATGACCGGGTTCACATGGGAACCACCCGCCACCACCCCCAGCGACCATCTGAGCGCAATCTCATGCAGCAGTTTTTCATCGGCGTCCTCATCGAGGCTGCCGACACTTCCAGCCGAATGTGCCCCCGTGGCATAGGTGCTATAGCGGGAGGTATTCCAACGCTGGGTGTCAAAGGGCTTGGCCACCGGGGCCTTGTTGCTGGCCGCGCTAAAGCGTAGGACAACCTCCCCGTGGCCAACGGAACGCGCCAGTACCGAGAGATCCGCCGTGCCGCTGGAACTGCGCAGGAACTCCTGAGGCTCGTATCCAAGAGCGAGACAAACCTGCTTCAGTTGTTCTTCCAACATACGTCAATTCTCACGCTGCCACCCGGTTGCGGTCAATTTGACCGTGATGGGATTGGCGAGCGCGCCTTTCGTGGGATCACTCCGGTCCAGCGTCAAGGGGAGTTCCAGCATCCTGGTATCGCTGCCCTTGCCGGGTGCCGCCAGCTCTGCCCACAGCACCACACAATCCGCCGGCGCAATGCTCGGCACCTTGATTTCCACCTGGCCACCTTTGCGGAAGGTATGACTTTTCACGGTGGCACCGGTGATTCTGGAGTCACGGTATTTGACCGGACCATCAGCCACCAATCTGGCGGCGTGGTTCGCATCGGTGGAGATGGCGTCCACATGAATCGAGTCAATTTGCGCAACGCTGGAATCGGCAATCAAGGTCAGTGAAAACTCCTCCTTCTTCACGGTGCGTTTGAGAGCCAGCTCTTGGGCATCCTTCAGCTCTTTGTTCACATCGGTGGTACCACCACCAGATCCGGGGTCGGACCTAACAGTCGGCTTCGGGGCGCATGCCGCCAAGACCCATCCCGCAACCAATAATCCGAGGATTTTCCCTGTGGTTCTCATCACGGGTGCAATGGTTAGACTCCCGCCGGTGAAAGTCAAGCGTGTTTTTCGATTTTCGGCGCGGGGACCCGCCATGATTTTCGAGCATCAACTAGCGCTTGTCACGGGCTGGCACCGGGGCTAGCATGGGCTTGGAAGCGCACCATGACAGAACCGAGAGAGTGGGAACTTGTGGATCTTGAGTTGCAGGAGATGCCCGGCCTGTGCCTGGTCGCATCCTGCCAGCCCGACGGCAGCTTGAGACCGCGGGTCGTGGCGCAACCCAAGGGGGCCGTGGCGTATGCGGCGGCCTGGTGCGACAAGGCGGGCGAGGTCAAGGAATGGTTTGATTTGTGGGTGCAGGATGTCGGCTCATGGCACTTGGCCCTCAACCGACAGCTCATGATCATTGCCAACCCCGCCTTGGATCGGCACTGGCTCGCATGGGTCAAGGGCTTGGCCAGTACCCAGCCCGAAAACTTTTTTCATGTGGGTTGGGAGTGGCAGCCAGGTCCGGTGCTTTGGCTAAGCCCTGATGGACGGTCGCGGCTGCAAGCGGAAACCCGGTGGGTGCTATGTACCAATGACGCGATCTTGAGGAAGTACCGGCTGGCATCGTACACGGATTCGCTGCATCGCTACTTGTGGGATCAGGAGGAAACCAGCCCCCGGTTTCTGGCGACGACCCCCGCTGCGCCCGAGGGACCGGTCACCACCGCGCTGGGTGCGGTCTTTGGCCATGCGATTCCTATCAACCGGGATGGTGCCTTGATGGCGCTGCGGCGCTCATACGCCCTGCCGCTCGGCGATTTCGCCGACGCTCTCTCTAACCGGGCGAGCCCTCCCGACATCCGCGAGGCATTGCGCAATCCCGTGCTCGGCGCCAATGCCAAGCTTCTCGATCGGGCAGGCCTGGGCCACAAGAGTCCCGGATTCTTTTTCACCAAGAACCAGATTTCCAGCCATCTGTGTGAAGTGCTCCACTTGAAGCTTGCAGCCCTGCACGGCGTTTTGGTGGCTACCAAGAGCGCCATCCAACAGACCGCCTGCCCGTTCCTGGGGCTTGGCGTCGATTCATTCGGAGTGTCGTTATCCCAGGCCGAGACCGCGCTGCCGTTTCTGTGGACGCATCAGGTGAGTCTGCAGTCGCCTCCCCAGTGCATCCGAATCGAAGTCGGTGATGTCAAGGAACCCTGTTTCATGCCGCATGCGGATTTGGGACGATCGGTCTATCGCAGCCCGCATGCGGCAAATGAGGCCCGGGGGCTGGCAAGGGTGCGCATCCGCAAGGTTTCCGAGCCTGACGACCAGGGCCTGGTGGTCATGGAAGGGACCTTGCTCAGTGAAGAGTCCATTCACGCCGGACGCTTGGACTTGCTTGGCTTGGAATGGGTTTTGCCAAGAGGTGGCAGACTCCAACTCTATGCCAAAATCGAGGGGAAAACCGGCGAAGTGGCCGGCGAATACCGGTTTTGCACACTGCAAACCAAACTGCCCCAGGAATTGCGGGAGTGGCTGGCTGGTGGCAGGAACACGCTCAGCTCCGACCGGGTGCAATTCCATTTGCTGCCGCGCGTGGGGACGCCGTGTGACTTGTACTCCCTCGGGGTCATCGCCCTGAGAATCCTGCTCCACAATCCGGAAGGCCATGCCGCTGCGTTGGACGACTTGCTGAGCCTGACCAGACTCTATCGGTTGCGGCACAGCAATGGCGATTGGAACACCGGAACGGCATCACTCGCGGAGTTTGTCAGAACCGGAGAAGCCGGCACCTTGGCCGAAAATCTCAGCCCCCATTGGATGCTCGTCAATGGCGACATGAGTTCTCAAGATGCGTTTTGTGAAATTCCAGCCCCGCTCTGGTGGGCAACCCTTGATTTCATCAGCCGCCTCTTTCCAGGGGAAGCTGCGGATGCCTTCTGCAAGAACCATGACGATTTCCAACCCCGGGCCTTGCAGGAGGTGTTTGCCGAACCCATCGCAGTCCTCGAATCCCTGCTTGGCCGCACTCGCGAAATGCTCTTTGGCAATCCAAGCGGCAACCGCGAACTCCTCAACGTGATCCGACAGGTCAGGAATTCAACCTGAACAGAATCTTGAGCAGCGGGCACCGTGGATGCTTTGGGATGATGCCACGTCCCGGCCGCGGCAAGCGCAAGCAAGGTCACCGTATCGCCGATTCTGCCACTTGAAGATTGCATGATCAAATCAGCGCAAGCCATGACACCGCATCGGCACTGCGGCCACCCGACAACCCATGACCCCGCCAGATGGGGCCCCTGGTTGAAGATTGTTCACCACGGATTTCACGGGCATTGCGTCCGCGACCACGGCAACGACCGTGCCGGGCTCGCGCGGCCCGCTCGCTGTTTCGCTGCGCACGCCTTTGAGATCGGCCGACGGCAGGGCCTCGCTGAAGCGGGTGCCGCCCGTCAAGTCCGTGGCAGTTTCCCGATGGTCCCGGATCACCCTGCTCAGGCGATGTTGGTGAACACCGCCTGCACGTCGTCGTCGTCCTCAATGCGGTCGAGAATTCGCTCGACGTCCTGCATTTGCTCCTCGGTCAGTTCGATCGGCTGGGTGGGCAGACGCTTGAGACTGGCCTTGGTGGCCGCCAACCCCGATTTTTCCACCGCATGGCACAGGCTGGCAAAGGCGCTGTATTCACCGAGTACAGAGACGATGCCGTCCTCGACCGGCATTTCCTCCAGCCCGGCATCGATGAGTTCGAGTTCGAGTTCCTCCAGATTGACTCCCTCCGGCACGGGAAACTCGATCACGGTCTTGCGCGAGAACATGAAGTCCAGCGAACCGGAGTTGACGAGTTGGCCGTTGTTTTTGTTGAAAATGGTTTTCAGGTTGGTCACCGAGCGGTTGGAGTTGTCGGTGGCGCACTCGATGAAAAACAACGAGCCGTGCGGACCTTTGCCCTCGTAGCTCACTTCGATGATGTCGGCGGCGTCCTTGCCGGCGGCACGCTTGATGGCGGCCTCGATGTTTTCGCGCGAGAGGTTCTGGGCCTTGGCGTTGTTGATGGCCACGCGCAGCGGCGCGTTGCTTTCCGGCTCCGGCCCGCCGTTCTTGGCGGCGAGGGTGATCGACTTGGCCAGCTTGGGAAACACCTTGGACATCGTGGCCCAACGCGATTCCTTGGCCCGGCGGCGGCATTCAAAGGCTCTTCCCATGGTTCGTTTGGTGCGGGTTCCCGGGGACTCCCCGGCACGCGGATTGAAGCATGCCCGCCGCGAAGCTCAAGACCGGAATGGCATGCACCCCGCAGAAATTGGCTTGCATGCGGGGGCCGGGTGGGATAGATTCCGTTTCTATCAACCTTGCGACGGCGGCCCCCCGGTGGGGACGGCCCGAGTGATTACCAAGCAACAAGAACAAACGATGAAACATATCCTAATGACGGCGGTGGTGCTGGGCGTGGCGGGCGGCTGTATGGCGGCGCCGCAGAAAACGGTCGTGGTGTGGTCCGAAGGGACGGCTCCGACCAATGTCTATCCGAACGATATCAACGCGGTGATTGCCGCAGGGCTGCGGGCGGCGGCGGAGATGAAGGATTGGAACGTGGTGGTCGCAAACCTGAGCGACCCGGAGCAGGGCTTGCCGGACACCTTGCTCGCCAAGACCGACGTGCTGGTTTGGTGGGGCCATAAGAAACATGGCGAGGTGAAAGACGAACTGGCGAGCAAGATTGCCAAGCGCGTCAAGGAAGAGGGCATGGGCTTCATCGCGTTGCACTCCGCGCACTTCGCCAAGCCCAACAAACTGCTGATGGGCACGGCGTGTACCTTCGCGGCGTACGTCAGCGACAACAAGGAAACGGTGATCAAGGTCACTGCGGCCGAGCATCCCATCGCCAAAGGCGTGGCCAAGGAGTTTACCATCGAAAACGAGGAACGCTACAGCGACCCTTATGCCGTGCCTCCCACCACCGCGACGCCGTTGGGCGGCACCCACCTCCACAAGGACGGCGTGAAGGAAGAAAGCATCCAAGGCTACTGCTGGACCGTGGGCAAGGGAAACTACTTCTACTTCCAGGCCGGGCATGAAACCAACCCGATCTATTTCCAGCCCGAGATCCGCAAGATCATGGCCAATGCCGTGCTCTGGGCGGCGCGGAAATAGCCGGCGGAGCACGCCCCCTTGGCTGGCAGACTAAGGTCCGTGCTCTATCAATGCCCTCGGCGCGGTCAGGAACCCGTCCTCATCGAGACAAGCTCCGTGCGGCAAGGCGAGGCCGGCGGCGGGAGCGGCCGGACCGTGGGCTCGCGGTTGACCATCGGCAGCCCTCGCGATGAACCATCCCGGCAGCAGTCTGCCCCAGGTGCCGGGCTTGCTGCCGCGCTGCGCACCTTTCGAGTTGGATGCCAGCGGCGGATCCGGCATCGACATCGCCACCACCACGCCCGCCAGCGCCAAACACGGGCAATGCAGCACGCCCGCACCCTCGAAGGGCACGGCGGCCTGCCCGCTGAAATCGTAAAACACCAGGTTCCTAACGAAGGCTGCGGTGGCCAGTGCCGTCCGCAACGGGTCGCCGCCAACCCATGGGCCGCCGACCTCCTGCGGCAGTCTGGACCGCAGTTCCAGCGGCGCTTGATACAACTCCGCGAACGCCCCAAACAGCCCCGGCAATGCCGCCACCACCGGATCCCCCGCCAGTGCGGCAATGGCATGCCGCCGTTGCAGCGCATTGACCTGGCCGATCTGATAGCCATTGATCCACACCTGCCGCCGCGCCTCCTCACCGAAACCGCGCACCCGCTCGGCAGCGCTGCCACGCGGTACCCTAACCCGCCAGCCGGGCGCATTGAAGCGTCCGTCGATGGCCTCCGCCGAGGCTTGCAGCATGGCCTCGCGCAGGCTCTCAAGGTCCGCCCTGGCCGGTGCGATCCGCTCGCCAAACGCCACGGTCAGCCCATAGCGGAATGCCTGATCGGGCCACTTGCCGAAAAACCGACCGCGTTCGAACGAGAAGATCGAGCCCCATGAGCCATCACACCACAGCGGCACGAGCGGATGTCCGGCCTTTCTTGCGATCAACGCGAACCCGCGTTGCAGTTGGCTCAGGGTACCGGTGCGGGTCAGTTGTCCCTCGGGAAACAGGCACACGGTATCGCCCTGACGCAGGGCTGCGATGATGATGCGAATCGCCTCGCGCGGCTGCTCGCGATTGATGCTCACCGTATCAAAAAAACCCACGAACCAGCGCACCGCACGCACCTTCATGAACGCCTCATCCATCACGAAACGCACCGGTCGCCCGCAGGCTGCCGAGATGAAAAACGCGTCGGCATAGGTCACATGATTTGGCAGCAACAACACTCCGCCCTGCGGCGGCAGTCGCTCGAAATGCAGCGTGCGAACATGATAGATCGAGCGCACCAGCGTGGCCGCGAGCACCCGGATGAAATGCCCCGGCAGCAGGCGGATGATGAACAGGGTCATCAACGCGCAGAGCAGGCCCGCAAGCGCAATCTGCACGCGCAGCCCCAGGATGGCATCGAGCCCGCACCGATGGGTGAGCACGGCAATCCCTTCAACCACTCCCGCCGCGAGCATGCCCGCAAAACAATCCTGAAGATTCACCGCCGATTGCAGCTCGCCCCGCTGGTCGGCCGGATAGCGGTCCTGCACCCACGCATTCAGCGGCGCCAGGAACACCGCCGAACCCAAGGCCAACAACACCAGCGCAGCCATGAACCACCCGCCACCTAACGGCAGGCAGGCAATCAGCATGGCCAGCAGCGTCACCGCCACGCCCGCCACCGGCACCCAGCCCAGTTCGATCCGCCGCCGCAACAAATACGCCGCCAGCCCGAAGCCCGCAATCATGCCCAGCGACGCCGCTCCCATGAACTCCGAGGACAAGGTGCCGAAGCCCTCGTGCCCACCCGTCATCACTTTGGCCAGCTTCACCGACCACAGGTTGATGAAGGTGGCCAAACCCCAGAAAAACGCCATGCCAAAGGATGCCTGGCGCAGTGGGGCATCCCGCCACAGGTCTTTCAAATGGCCAAAATGCTGCACCAAGAGTCCTGCGTGCAAGGGCACCCCGCCTGGCGCGGGCACTCGCGGCACCACCCATGCCAGGGCCAGGGCCGGCACCGCACCCAGCGTGAGCATCAGCAGCGGCAGCAGCGCCGCCGCCCAGGCCACCGCCTCGCTGCCACCCATCGCCCGGTAGCGGAAATCATAAATCCAGCCCGCCAGAATCTGCCCCGCCAACATCCCTAACATTGCTGTCATCTGTTGGATACCCGCGGCAAACCCGAGATGCCGCGAGCCTAACAACTCCTTGTTGCTGCCGATCTTGGCCGGGCTGAAAAACGCCGCCTGCGTGGCGAGGGCGAAAAACCCCAGCATCGCCACCCGCATGTCGCGCATCGCCACCGCCGCACAGATCGACGCGAGGATGAGCACCTGGGCCACCGCGGCACCCAACATCACGTCGCGTTTCGAATAGCGGTCGCTCATCCATCCGGCCAGGGGGGCGAACAACACGTATGGCAATGCAATCAGCATGGCCGCCCAGGATTCCACCGCGACACTCACCGCCCCGCCCAGCGACACCAGGATGAACTGCGCGACCTTGTCATTGAACGCATTCTGCGTCTGCTGCACGATCATGCTCCAAAACCCCACCCAACGACGGCGCGTCGGCGTGTCGGTGCAGGCGTCCTCCGGCGTCATGGACAAACCGCTCACCGCACCCGCTCTAACAACCATGCCAGCAGCGCCGTCACCGGCAGTCGCTCTTGCTCCATGGAATCGCGGTGGCGCACGGTGACGGTGCCCTTGAGGGCCTCGCCGTTTTCGCCAAGGGTGTCGAAATCCACGGTGATGCAGAACGGCGTGCCCACCTCGTCTTGGCGGCGGTAGCGCCGGCCCACCGCTCCGCCATCGTCGTAGAACACCGTCATCCACGCTTGCAACTGCTGCTGGATGTCCCGGGCGATGCGCACCTGCCCCTCGTTTTTCTTGAGCAGCGGGAAGATGCCGACTTTCACCGGGGCCATCCGTGGCACGAAGCGCAGCACGGTGCGAACCTCCTGCTTGCCCTTTTCATCGGTTAGGGTTTCCTCGTCGAAGGCCTCGCAAATCAGCGCCAGCACCGTGCGATCACAACCTGCGGACGGCTCCACCACATGCGGCAGGAAACGCTCCTTGGTTTCCTCATCGAAGTACACCAGCGATTTGCCGGCACCCTTTTCATGCACCCCGAGGTCGTAGTCGGTGCGATACGCCACGCCTTCCAATTCCTGGATGCCGAAGGGAAACTCGTATTCGATGTCATAGGTTTTCTTCGAATAGAACGCCCGCTCGCCATCCGGCACGTCGAGGATGTGCAGCTTCTCGCGCGGGATGCCGATCTCGCCGTAAAACTTGAGGCGTTCTTCCAGCCATTCGTCGGTGAGCCGCATCCCGTCGTCAGGGTGGCAGAAATACTCGATTTCCATCTGCTCGAACTCGCGCGAGCGGAAGGTGAAATTGCGCGGGTTGATTTCGTTGCGGAACGACTTGCCGCACTGCGCGATGCCGAAGGGCAGCTTCACCCGGTTGGAATCCAGCACGTTCTTGTATTGGCAAAAAATCGACTGCGCGGTCTCCGGCCGCAGATAGGCGATCTGGTCGCCGGTGGCCCCGAAGTTGGTCTGCAACATCAGGTTGAACT
This sequence comes from Verrucomicrobiota bacterium, assembly GCA_026397725.1. GTDB lineage: Bacteria > Verrucomicrobiota > Verrucomicrobiia > Verrucomicrobiales > Akkermansiaceae > Luteolibacter. The sequence goes on from JAPLUI010000190.1 coordinate 54,321, forward strand.
CCCGTGGCTCGGTGAGTTCGCATTTCGGCGACTGGCCGGGGCCGACGCTGGGCTTTTCCTTGCACTGGGAGGAATCCAGATTGTCGGCGCGGAAGCGGGCCTTGCAGGTTTTGCAATCGACCATCGGATCGGAAAACCCGCCGACGTGGCCGGAGGCGACGAGCACCTGCTCCATGGTCAGGATGGCGCCGTCCATGCCAAGCACGTCATCACGTTCCTGGACGGTTTTGCGCCACCAATAGTCCTTGAGGTTGCGTTTCAGCTCCGCGCCCAGCGGGCCGTAATCCCAGCATCCGTTCAGGCCGCCGTAGAGTTCGCCGGCTTGAAATATCAAGCCGCGGCGTTTGCACAGGGAGACGATTTTTTCCATGCGGGCGGGATCGGTGCTGTCTTTGTTGGCCATAGGAGTCTGGGGTGGGAGGCAGATGCAAGCAGGTCCAGCCCCGCCCGGCAAGCCGCGATATCGGCGCGATATCGGCGGGATCCGATGCCGCCATGCCGTCGGCCGAAATTGGCCTGGCGTGAGCGCAGGGCAGGCCCCGGCAGCCCCGTCCAATCCGCTTGCTGGGAAATTGCTTTTCAGCATCAGAACCCGGTGGGCGGGTGTGGCACCGGGAGTAACGTGGGCGCGATAAGGAGCCACCACATTCTTGTGGTGGTAGCGGAAGGGCGGCCCATGAGTGCGTGCCGAAGGCTCTGTTCATGGACGTTCCTTCCGCACGACGACAGGAATGTCGTCGCTCCCTAACGGGCATCCTCGGAGTCGCTCCCTAACGGGCCTCCTCGGAGCCAAGTTGCTCGGGAGGATGGCTCGCATGAGAAAGCGAAAGCGGGGCTCGCAGCGCGGGAAAAAGAAGTGGTGGCCCGGCGGGAGGAGGGAACCGGGATCCTCACACTTCCTGGGCTGGACCTTGAATTGACCAGGAATTGGCCATGCATCCCGGAACATGACTTGGCACCTTCCGGGAGGTGCCGGGACTTAGCCACCGCAGTGTGGCGCGGCGCTTCCCACCGCACTCCATACCTTCACCTGCCCGGGCGCGAGCCAAAGTCTGGAGTGCGGTGGGAAGGGCACCGCCCGCCACCCCGCTTTGGCTAAGCCGTTAGAG
>JAPLUI010000137.1 GCA_026397725.1 Verrucomicrobiota bacterium
CGGCATTGCCACCCTCCCGGGTCCGGACGCGAACAAGAAGGTGACCTGGCCCAACGGCGGCAACATCCCGAGTTCCGCCTACGGCACCCAGTTCGTTGTCCAAACCTCGACCGACCTCGCGACTTGGACGAATGTTCCCGCGGACAATGGCAATCTGAGCAACACCGCCGGTTCGGTTTCCTACACCCTGCCGCCCGGCCTGGGCAAGGAGTTCTGCCGCCTGGTGGTCATGCCATAGGCACCGGTCACGACGGAATAGTTAGATAAGCAAGGAATACCAATTCCACTTCACGCGGGCGCCAATCCTGGTTCTATCAGGGTTGGCGTTCGTCGTGTCGGGGGATGTGGGCTAAACCGTTAGCATGCGGGGAAGGAGTCCGCGCAGTCCCCTGTTTTACGATCAAGTAAGAGCAAGACCTGACCCCGCAGCGGCACTGCTGCCACCCGAAACCCATGCGCGGATGATTCACGCATTCGTCTGCAACGCCAACCAATGCCAACTCATTTTCCGCCGGGATCAGGAACTGTGAGGTCCGGTTTCCGAGACCAGCCAGATCCCATGGAACACCCCCGTCTCCGGACCAGGCCAAGGCCAGTTCGGCATGATGCGGCAGAATCAATACTGCGGGGTAAACCGGCTCAATCCCGGTGATAAGGCGAGCCACTTTTCAACGCAGCCACGCGGTAGAGTTGTTCTAACAATACCAGCAGCGCCAGTTCGTGTTGCAAGGTGAACGGTGACAGCGCCAGAATTCCATCACAGCATTTCCGCAGCGCTTCGTTGTGGCCGTCCGCAGCGCCAATCAGAAAGGCGGTGGTCTTGATGTCACCGCGCATCGCCAGCGTTGCGAGTTTCTCCGCAAAGGCGCGCGTGCTCAGGCACTCGCCACGCTCATCCAGCGCAATCCGGTGACAACCCTGGGATTTCTCCAGCAAGCGTGCTGAAACCTCATCCCTCGAACCCGCCTTGACCGTGACCATTTCATATCCACCAAAGCGCGACAGGCGTTTCATGTATTCAGCCACTCCCGCCCTGGCATAGGCGAGCGCGGGTTGGCCGGCGACGATGAGGCGGATGTGCATCAGGAGGCCTCAAAGCTTGCGCGATTCCCGGCCACACTCCAGCCTGAATTCCGCCGGAGGCCACAATCCTTGCCATGAACGCCATTTACGAATCCGACAGACTACTCGCAGAATACCTGCTGTTTCACTACGGCACAGCCGATGAGATCCTGCCGCCCGACCGCTGCTGGCCTGCGGGCATGGCCGATGCACTGAATTTTCCTACACGCACTGCCGCATGTTTTTCGGCAGGTGTCGTCCATCGCGGCCTGGACCTTGGATGCGCCGTCGGGCGCTCCACATTTGAACTGGCCCGCACCTGCGAGCATGTCACGGGCCTCGATTTTTCCCAATCGTTCATCCATGCCGCCGAAACCCTGCGCCACGGACAACCACTGGATTACGAACGACTCGATGAAGGCGCACAACGCACCCGTCTGCAAGCCCGCCCGCCCGCAGGCATCCCGGCCGAGCGCCTGAAGTTCCTCCAGGGTGATGCCATGAATCTCCCGCCCGAACTTGGATCTTTCGATCGCGTGCATGCCGCCAACCTGCTCTGCCGGTTGCGGGAACCCACACGATTGTTAGATCGACTGCCCGCACTCGTCGCCGCTGGTGGAGAACTCGTCCTGGCCACGCCCTGCACCTGGTTGGAAGAATTCACCCCGCCGGAAAACTGGCCGCCTCACAGCACTTTCGAGTGGCTCCAAGCATCCCTAACGCCTGTATTCTCCCTCTTGCGGCGGACGGAAGAACCCTTCCTCATCCGCGAAACCGCCCGCAAATTCCAGTGGACCACCGCTCTCGTCACCGTCTGGCGCAAACGGTAACGTCGGATTCACTGACGCCATTGCCGCACCCGCAGGTCTTGCGTCCCCTCTGGGCATTGGCTATTCGTGAGCGCTTCGCTGCACGTTGGATCACGTGGTTCGCCAGAATGCCAAGTGCCAAACGGGGCGGTGTCCCAAGACCGGGCGGAGGGGACGACCAAGTCGGAGCGGAGCCGCTCGGACGCGGTGGTGGCGGCGCTGCGCTTCCCACCGCACTCCATACTCTCACCTGCGCAGGCACGAGCCAAAGTCTGGAGTGCGGTGGGAAGGGCGCAGCCCGCCACCCCGCTTTGGCTAACCGGGAGAGCTGCGGGGTTCCCATGCGGCACGGTCCGTCTCGCGGCGGGCACGCCCCTCCCGAGTAACTTGGCTCCGAGGATGCCCGTTAGGGAGCGACGACATTCCTGTCGTCGAGCGGAAGGAACGTCCATGAACAAAGCCTTCGGCACGCACTCATGGGCCGTCCTTCCGCTACCACCACAAGAATGTGGTGGCTCCTTATCGCGCCCACGTTAC